>JANQSV010000402.1 GCA_028279115.1 Pseudomonadales bacterium | reverse complement strand
GTAGGCTTCGGGCTCGACATCCATGTCTCGCACGCCCGCTGCAGGCCGCACCCCGGACGGCGACTTACGCAGTGCGACACCTCTCGTCTGTCATTCTGCGCGTAGCGAAGCGGAGTCGCAGAATCTCGTCGCGAGTTCGTGCGCTGACTTGCGTGCGGCGATGATGTGGGGTAGGGCTTTCGGCTGCTTGGGGGTGCTGGTTGATGGTAAGCTATGTTGGTGCTGCGCCGATGGAGTCATGCGGAGGGTTGAGATGAAAACAGCGTTTCGGATTGCGATGCTCGCGGGGTGTCTGATGGGGGCGCAATGGTCTCTGGCCCAGCAAAAAACTGTCGCGGACGGCGTTTTCACCCAGGCCCAGGTGGATGCGGGCAAACCGGTTTACGACAACGTCTGCCGCACCTGCCACGATATGCGTTTCTATCGCGATTCGCTGCGTTCCTGGAACAACCAGCCGCTGCTCTGGTTCTGGGAATCGATTCTGGGCACCATGCCGGCCGACAATCCCGGCTCGCTCATGTTCGAGGAATACACCGACGTGGTCGCCTACATTCTTGCCGAGCAGGGATTCCCCACCGGTGAGACTCCGCTCGATCCCGATAACGGCATGGACGAGATTCATATCGTCCAGCCGTGATTGTTCAGCCTCCTGCCGGCAAGGACGCGTAAAACGCCGCCAGATCGGCGATGTCCTGCTCGGATAACTGCGCCACGAAGGGCTGCATCGAGATGTCCTCGCGCGCGCCGTCGCGAAAATCCCTGATCTGTTTCGCCAGATAGGCTTCGTGCTGGCCCGCGAGATTGGGCCACAGCGGATTCGAGCTGATGCCGTTCGGGCCGTGACAAGCGGCGCATGGCGCCGCCTTTTCCCGGCCCGCTTCCACATCGCCTTCCTGTGCCAGCGCCCCCGCGGTCAAAAGCGCCGCCGCCAGCAGCGCCGCGGTCCCCAAACCCGTGCGAAGGCGAATCGGGCATCGCCAAGAGCGGTCAGTCATTGGTATTCCTCCATATTGTTCAATCAGCCCGCGGCCGCCGGTTCGGCTTCCGGGTCGGGCACCTGTTTCGCCGGCCGGGACTCGTCCCGGCCGATGGTCAGCAGATCCCAGAACAGTATAGCCATGCCGGCTGCCGTCACGACGCCGAAAACCATGCGCCATTGCATGGCCTGCACGAACCAGGGCCGCGTCTGGGCGTCGAAGAATGCGCCCCAGGTGGAACCGCCGACGGCGCGTTCGACGAACGCCTGTTCGTAGCCGGCGATCAGCATCGCCACCGTCATTCCCATCACGCCGACGCATTGCAGGCCAAGGGACCATTTCCATTTCCAGCCGCCGTCGGGCAATCCGCCCGACATCCATACATTGCCGCGCCAGTGCTGCAGGGCAATGTAGATAAACGCGATATTGATCGTCGCATAGGCGCCGAAGAAAGCCAGGTGGCCGTGAGACGCAGCCCATTGCGTGCCATGGGTGTACAGGTTGATCTGCGGCAGGGTCTGCATGAAACCCCATACGCCGGCGCCCAGAAAATTGCCGAAAGCGTGCGCGATCAGCCAGGCCAGCGCCGGATGGTTGTTGCTCTTGAAACCATGCGTGCCGGCGTCGTAGACGGCATGCACGACCATCGCCACCAGCGGAATCGGTTCCAGCGCGGAGAAGAATCCGCCGAGGCCGAGCCAGTATTCCGGTGTGCCGATCCAGAAGTAGTGATGTCCGAGGCCGAGAATGCCCGAGCCGAACATCAGCGCGACCTCGATGTACAGCCAGGTGGTCACGATCCGGCGGCGCGCGCCCAGCGTCTTCATCAGGCCCCAGGCCATGATGCAGCCGACCAGCACTTCCCAGGTCGCTTCCACCCAGAGATGCACGACCCACCACCACCAATACTGGTCGACCGACAGATTGGTGGTGTAAAACATGCCTGCGAGATAAAGCCCCGCCAGCGCAATGAGATCGAGCACCAGCGTGCCAGAGATGCCGCTCCAGCGGCCCTTCATGAAAGTGGCCGCGATGTTGTAGAAAAACACGCCGGTGCAGACGACGATGCCGATATCGGCCCAGCGTGGCGCCTCGATATACTCGCGCCCCTCGTTGATCAGCCAGATGCTGGCCCGGGTGCCGTCGCCCACCTGTACAACGAGATAGACGAGTACGACTACAGTGACCGCCGCGGTCAACACCCAGAAATTTATGTTGGCGAGTTTCGGGCCGACCAGTTCGGTGCCGGCCTCGTCTTCGACCAGCCAGTAGATCGAGCCCATGAAGCCGTACAGCATCCACACGATCATCGCGTTCAGATGCACCATGCGGTTGACGTTGAAATCGAGTACGCCGAAAAGGAAATCCGGATAGATGAACTGCAGGCCGGCAAGCAGGCCGAAGATCGTTTGCGCGGCGAACAGCGCCATCGCGGCGACAAAATACTTCAGCGCCAGTTTCTGGCCGGTGGAGAGGGTGGATTCGCTCGGGGAGGCGGCGTCGATGCCGGTCAATGGGATGTCAGCGGATATGGCCATGCTCAGTCACCTCCCTGGGGCAGCGGCGTGAATCCGTAGGGAAAGCCGTTCGTGTCCACGGCGGACATCCATTTCAGAAATGCGATGACGCCGCGCGCCTCTTCCTCGGTTACGCCCAGGTCCGGCATGCGCCGCCCCGTGCCGTAGGTACGCGCGTTGCCGACGGGATCGGTCAGGAACATCAGCATCAGCGTCTCGCGCGATTGCTCGTTGCCCCAGCCGGGGTCGAGCCAGGCCTTGGTCAGGTCCGGCGCGTAATAGGCGCCGTTGCCATAAAGCGTATGGCAGTTCATGCAGTTCTTCGCCTGCACCGTGAGCTTGCCCAGGTCCACAAGCGCCCGCGCCTCGGCTTCGGTATGGACCGTGCCGAATAATGGCGCCTCCTCGCCGATGACCGGCCTGAACATGCCGCGTTCGTTATCGAACCTGTAATCGATGCGGTGATTGATTACCGAATAGGCCGGCACCCGTTCGGCCTCGCTGCCGGCAAGGATTACGGACATCGAATGAAACGTGAGGAAGATGAGAATCACGAACATGAACGCGGTCACGAAGATCGCGGTCTTGCGCCAGAAATTCTCGCTTGCCCACCAGACCGGATCAGTCATGGCTTCCTCCTTTTCGATCAGCGATGGAATCGTGAGTGGCGACCGACAATCGCCAGATGAAACGCGGGGCCAGGTAATAGCCGACCAGCAGGATAACGACCAGCGCCAGCCAGCCGCCCGCCAGGCGCAGATGCCAGGCCAGCGCCAGTACGGAAACGGCCAGCGCCAGATAGGAGAGATTGGAGAGTCGGCGCAGAACGGCCAGATCGCGCAGGCGCGACAAGGCAAGGAAGATTGCGTAACAGGCGCCGAACAGAACCGCGGCGCCTGCCGCGAGCGTCGCCAGGACGATCCGCTGCACGTCGATTGGATCGATCACCGCTGTTCCTCCGCCCCTGTGAGGATGGAATCAGTTTAGCAGGCGCGGTTCGGTGGATTCAATACGTGGGTGTCCCATATCCGCCCCAGCTCGGTGTCGCTCGGCCTGCGCATGAAGCTGCGCTTCATAACCGCTTGGCCTCGGCCCTCAAAAAGCGTTGCTTTTGTCGGCTGCGCCGACCAGGCCTCACCCCGCCTTTCGCGATTAGTCGGAGCAATTCTCGAGAATGTCGTCCATGGCGTTGCGGTCCCGGTTCTCGATGAACAGGTCGTATTTTTCCGCGATCGCGTCCCAGAGCCGCGCGTATTCGCACTGGAATTCCTCGCGCGGCAGGTAACGGCTCGGACCGCGGTCGCGCTTGCGGCGAATTTCGCGGCGGTCGACCATCATGATGTTCAGCGGATCGTTGGCGAATTGCAGCTTTGTTCCGGGATCCCAGCGGTCGCCGCCATGCGTGTGGGCGTACATCAGCGGAATGACGTGGTCGACATCGAGTTGCATGGCAACCTCGAAGACTTCGCCGGTATATTCGTCGACCCATTCGCCGGTGCGCACGACGCAATTGCGTGGATTGGTGTAACGCACCGGAACCCGGCTCGTGAGAATCAGCACTTCCTGTCGCGTGGACTGGCAGTCGCCGTCGAAATCAAGCGCGAAATTCCAGTCGTCGGTATTGAAGAAGCGCTCGCGCGCGCGGCGGTTCGTCGCCATGCGCTCGGAGCCGATGCGGGTGAAGGTGTCCGGATACACGCAACCCGGCATGTGGCAGTGGTATGAGCGACCGTAATAGTGACCGCCGTTCTGATCCAGGTTGCCGATATGGGCCGATGCGGCCGGTATGAGCAGGGCCAGCAGGCCCGGCACGGTTAGATGTAGACGCTTCATGATTTCGTGCCTCCGAGTCGTCGCCGTCGGCGGGCAGGGGGTTCAGCGGACGCCGTAAATACATCCCTGTAGGCTCCGGGCTCGACATCCTGTCTCGCACGCCCGCTGAACCCCCTGCCCGCCGACGGCGACTCAAATTGTGCGGGTTCCCACTGTCATTCTGCGCGGAGCGAAGCGGAGTCGCAGAATCTCTTCCAGTCTCACTCAAGCAGAAACGACAAGTCCGCGGCGCGGCAATGTTTGGTCAATATGCCCAGCGAGATATAGTCTACGCCAGTTTCGGCGATTTCCACCAGTGCCTCCTCGCCGATGCCGCCGGAAGCTTCGAGCTTGCAGCGCCCGGCGGCCAGCGCCACGGCGCGGCGTATCTGCCGGAGGCTGAAATTGTCGAGCAGGGCGATATCCGCTCCCGCGGCGATGGTCTCCTCAAGTTCATCGAGGTCGCATACTTCGATCTCCACCGGTTTGCCGGGCCGCGACTGCCTGGCGCGGTCGATGGCCCGGGCGATTCCGCCGCTGGCGCGGATATGGTTTTCCTTGATGAGGAAGGCGTCGTACAGCCCCATGCGATGGTTATGGCAACCGCCGGCGCGCACGGCGTATTTCTGCGCGCTGCGCAGGCCCGGCAGGGTCTTGCGGGTATCGAGC
>JANQSV010000379.1 GCA_028279115.1 Pseudomonadales bacterium | reverse complement strand
AAAAGCTGACGGCATCGCCAGCGGGCAGGCGCAGGTCCTGACGCCGGGGTTCGCTCATTTCCGCCGGAACGTCTTCAAGTCCGACTTTCGGCAGGATTTCCGGATCGTCAGCCTGCATCTGCCGTTCCTCGAGCAGGCGCGAGCGTTCGATGATTCGTGCCTTTTCATCCTGCTGCAGCGAATCGCGAATTCTTGCCAGCCGCCGCTGTTCAGCGGAGGTCCTGCGCGCTTCGAGTTCGGGGTCGGGAACCAGCGTGAGCGTTACGCGATGCGGGTTGTCGAGTAGCAGATCGCGCGCCAGGCCGGGTATGAATCCGGGGTCGCGAATCGCCTCCCGCAACTTCGCCAGCACCGGATCCAGATCGAGCATGGCGACCGGGTCGCCGCGATGTATCGCGGCCGGCAGTCCTGCCAGGATCAATTGCAGGCCATAGGGATACGAACCCCCCGTGATTTCGCGCTGGTCGAGCTCCAGTTGATGCAAGGCCGCTTCGACCTGCTCCAACGGCACGCCCTCCCGGGCAACCTGTTCGAGCGTTTCGACAATCAATTGCTCGACCCGCCCGGTGGCGTCGTCGGCGCAGCCTTCGAGTCCGGCCATGAAGCTCATTTCGCGAAAGGAGGATTCCAGTCCGCATAGCGGAGAAGGCGAGGCGCCCAGATCGCTGGATTCAAGGGCCTTGAGCAACGGGCTGGCGCTGTTGTCCAGCAATACGCTCGCCAGCAGTTGTGCGCGGAATTGTTCTTCGAGTTCGCTGCTTCGGCCAAGCAGCCAGCCAAGCAGGACATGAGTCTTGCGCTCGAGGTTTTCATCTTCCGCGTAATATCGCTCTTCGACGCGGACCGGCGCCGGATAACGCGATTCGTCGGCGATCATGACGTTCGTTTTCAGCGCTTCGAAAGCCGACAGGGCGTATTCCTCGAAGCGCGCCTGGTGATCGCCGGCCGGAATGTCGCCGAAGGTCATGAACACCGAATTGCCCGGGTGGTAATGCCGGCGGTGAAAGTCGAGCAGTTGACCGTAGCCGAGTTTCGGAATCTCTCCCGGGTCGCCGCCGCTGTTGAAATGATAGGTGGTTTCCGGAAACAGGTAGCGGCACATGGTATGCCAGAGAACGCTGACCGGCGAACTCATGGCGCCCTTCATTTCGTTGTAGACGACGCCCTTGATCGTCAGTTCGCTGTTCGGGTCGTCTGCCTCGGCGAATTCGAGCCGATGTCCTTCCTGGGCAAAATCCAGCTCATGAAGATTGGGTGAAAATGTAGCATCAATATACACTTGTAAAAGATTATTGAAGTCCTTTCTGTTTTTGCTGGCAAAGGGATAGGCGGTCCAGTCGCTACTGGTGAATGCGTTCATGAAGGTATTCAGCGAGCGCCGGGTCATCATGAAGAACGGATCCCGCACCGGGAACCTGGCGCTGCCGCAGAGACTGGTGTGTTCGAGAATGTGCGCGACGCCGGTCGAATCCATCGGCGCCGTGCGGAAAGCCACCAGGAAAACGTTTTCGGGGCTCTCGCTGTCGAGATGGTAATGCAAGGCGCCGGTAGCGCGATGTTCGTACTCTTCTACGCCAATATTGAGCGAGTCGACCCGGCTACTCCGGCGCCAGCGGAAGGCGGGGTGCGGTTTTGCGGCCTGATCGGTCTCGTCAGCGCTGATAACGTGGGAACTGGTATCGGTCATTCGATTTTCAAACCTGCCCGCTAGCGGGATTCGGTGGGTATTCCAGGGTCATTCTGCCCAGTCTCGCGGTGCGGAAGTCGTTGAGCAATATTTCCGCAGCCTTTTCCGGGTCGGCGCGGCCGGCTTTTTTCAACGCGCCGCGCGAAACGGCAATCCTATCAAATAACGTTTCCGGAGTTACATCGGGTTTTTCGATGTCATAACGTTCCATGAGCCGCTCCCGATGCCGTTCCAGCAGCAGGCCGGCGAGAAACCCGGCCACTTCCATGGCATCGGCGGCCGCCGCGCCGATGCTGCCGATGCTCGCCATGAGCAATGCGGCATGCTGGTCTTCCAGTTTGGGCCGCAGCATGCCGGGCGTATCGACCATGGTCCAGTCCCCGGCGAAACGCGTGAATTGCTGTTCCCTGGTTACGCTCGGCGTATTGCCGGTCCGCGCCAGCTTGCGGCCGATACACCAGTTCATCAGCGAGGATTTGCCGACGTTTGGAATTCCGATGATCGCAATGCGGCCCGGTTTCCCGGCCTTGCCGCCGGCAGAGCCTTCCAGCCGCCGGATCTGCTCGCGCAAGCGATTCCGGTCCAGCGGCGAGTTTCTGCCATTGGTCAGACAGGCGCCGTCTCGCAGTCCGGTGAAATGGGTCCGCCAGGCCGCGGTAAGGCTGTCATCGGCCAGATCGCACTTGTTGAGCACCCGGATCAGCGGCAGATTTCCCCGCATCGACGCCAGCAGGGGGTTGGAACTTGCCGCCGGGATACGCGCGTCGAGCACTTCGATTGCGAGCCGGGCGCCGCGCAGCAGCGAGCCGAGCTCCCCGCGCGCCTTGTGCATATGTCCGGGATACCAGGAAATCGGCACTCTGAACCCTTCCAACTTTACAATGCTCAGTTTGGCGATGAGATCCCGCGACTTCGCACAGGATGACCGTTCCTTCCTGTGTCATTCTGCGCGTAGCGGAGCGGAGTCGCAGGATCTCATCGGCAAGGCGAGAACTGCCCGCAACTTGAAATACTGTCCCCGAGGCCGATTTTAGTATATAGTGCCGCGCCGTGAACGGGATGCTGAATCGCATGCAAACAGCGTTCGAACAGAAACTGAAGCTGGAATTCGAACCGGCATTTCTCGAAGTGCTGAACGAAAGCCACATGCACGGTGGCCCGGCGACGGATTCGCATTTCAGGCTCACCGTGGTTTCGTCCCGTTTTGCCGGCATGAGCCGTGTCGCCAGACATCAACAGGTCTACAACTTGCTGTCGGCCGAATTTGCCGGCGGCATACATGCTCTCGCGCTTCATCTGTATACTCCCGGTGAATGGCGGGAACGGGAAGAGAAGACGCCCCGTTCGCCCGATTGCCGGGGCGGCGGTCGGGCTGTCGCCTGACCGCGCGCTCATGTCCGGCGCGGGTTGATCGCGCGAAGCAACCGGGGGATCGCGGACCCATGGAAAAAACCAGGAAAAACGAACTCCTGCCGGCTTTTGTCGCCGAACATCTGCTGATAACGACGGTCGCGGCCGGATTGCTCGTTCTTGCTGGATGGATAACTAGTGAAACGATGGTGGAGGAACCTCAAGTCACGGAATTGACGATTCCCGAAGCGCTATCGAAACCGCCACCGTCTCCGCGGACCGTCTTCCCCGATCTTTCTCTCGCCGAAACCGTTGGCGAACGCAAGCGAATGTTCCTGGATTTCATTCAGGATTATGTCGATGAACAGAATCGCCTGATCACGCTGGACCGGCTGCGTCTGATCGCCATCGACGAAACCTTGCGCAACGGCGGCGCGCTGACCGTGTCTTCGCGCGACTGGCTGCTGGACATTGCGGCGCGTTACGAAGTTGCCGAAGCCAATTACGGAACCCGCCAGGCCTGGCTCGATGAACTGTTGTTCCGGGTCGACATCGTGCCCACGTCCCTGGCGCTGGCCCAGGCGGCCAACGAATCGGCCTGGGGCACTTCCAGGTTCGCACGCGAAGGCAACAACGTGTTTGGACAATGGTGCTTCGACCCCGGCTGCGGCATCGTGCCCGCGCGGCGGCGCAGCGGAGCGACACACGAAGTGCGCAGTTTCGCGACCTTGCGCAACGCCGTGGAAGCCTATTTCCTCAATATCAATACCAACGGCAACTATCAGATTTTCCGCGAACTGCGGCAGGCCATGAAATCGCAGCAGCGGGAACTCGATTCCCTCGTGCTCGCCTTTGGTCTCAATCGTTACTCCCAGCGCGGTCGCAACTATGTCGACGAATTGCAGGCGATCATCGTGCAGAACGATCTCACGGCGCGCGACGGCGACTACGCCGCCGCAATCGGCATGCTTAACTGAGTGCGCATCCGCACCCGTCATTCCGCGCGCAGTCGCGGAATCTCTTTGGCATAACGCAATCTCTCCGAGATTCTGCGACTACGCTTCGCTTCGCGCAGAATGACCAGAGAAATTACTCCGGGACGCTTGGATTGATCCACTGGACGGAATACCAATGAAATCTGCGGGAACCGATGTCCGGGGCGGTGCAAATATAGCGCCAGCGGCGACCGGAAAAGCTCGTTTCCGGCTCCAGCCTCACGATGCCCGCATCCCGGTCCAGCCATACCAGCGGAACCGGCTGTCCGCCGGCGAAGCATCCCAGGCTCGCCAGATCGTAAGCGCCGACTTCCGCGGGCGAAAATTGCAGCGTCGCCGCCGGAGTAGGCGCATCGGTTACCGGCGATTGGGGCTCCAGCAATTGCACGTTGAAGGGCAGGGTGGCGAATTTCAGGCTGGCGCTTTCCAGATCGGCGAAACTTCCCGCCAGCGGATAGCGCGGCAGGGCGAGAAAATCCGAACTCGGCCCGATGGCGCCGGAATTCTGCGCGAAACCGGTGAAATCCGCCCCCCGCAACATGTCCTTGATGGCCGGATCGAACTCCCCATAGGGGTAAGCCAGAAAACGGTGGGACTGGCCGGTGCGTTCCAGGATCGTCTGCTCCGCCTGCAACAACTCCGCACGCTGGCGATCTATCCACATGGCATCGCTTTCGCCTTCCATCCGATCCAGCATATGCGGGTGCTCCACCATGTGATTGGCGATCAGGACGCCCGCCGCCGCCATTTCCCCGATCTGATCCCAACTCATGTAATTCCGCAGTTGCCGGTCGATCGGGCCTGTGCTCAGAAAAAGCGTGAAGGGAAAATCGAAAGACCGCAGCATCGGAAAAGCGGTCTCGTATATCGACGAATAACCGTCGTCGAAAGTAATCGCCACAGCTCGGTCCGGCAGTTCCCCGCCGGATTGCAATGCCTCGACCATCGCATCGAGCCCGATTACGTTGAACTCGTTGTCGCGCAGATACTCGAGGTGCGAGCGAAAGTCCGCCGGCGAAATCGAGGTCGAAGCCGGCGTATCGGTAGCCACATGATGATAAACCAGCACCACCCCGCTCGAGGATGCGCCGACCTGACCCGCCATCAGCAACAGACTCAATCCAAGCATCCGCAAAGGCATCAAAGGCCTCCACCAGAAATTCCCACAAAATTCTAACCGAATGCCCGTCATCCTGCCCGAAGTGGCTCCCTCCCTCCGTCATTCTGCGCGAAGCGAAGCGTAGCCGCAGAATCTCGTTGGGTGTGTTGTAGTGGTTGGTGGCTTCGATCCGTCGCCGCCGGGTGGCGCGGGGTTTTGCGGATGCTGTGAATACGGTCCAGCCGCCAAGCACAGCTTGGCGTCGTTCCGGCTGCGCATGAAGCTTCGCTTCATAAACGCTTGCCTCTACCCCTGTAGGCTTCGACCCCGACATCCATGTCGGGGACGCCCGCTAAACCCCGCGCCAGCCGACAGCGACTCACATTGTGCAGAACGCTTGGGTGCTTGTGCGAGGCACCGAAAAGATGTACATTTCTGCGTGGATGAGGAGCGACGCAATGGTTCAGTCAAGCACTGCCCACAGCCAGCGCATCAATCTGCGGCTGAGTGAAACGGCGAAACAGCGCATCGAACAGGCGGCT
>JANQSV010000372.1 GCA_028279115.1 Pseudomonadales bacterium | reverse complement strand
AGGTAAGCGGAAGCGGCCAGCACCGAGACAAACAGGAACAGCAGGATCAGGAAGCGATTGCGCGCGGGGTGCGATTGCCGGGCCGTGCGGCTTTTCGTGTCTGCCGTATTCCCCTTGGCGGGTTTGGGCGGTGTTTTCTTCGATGTATCCGTTTGCTCGGCCAAGCCGGCGTCCCTCTTGCATCAACTCTCGCGCCGCCAATGTGCGGCGGGCGCCTCGACCATCGCTTTCGCTGCAGCGTCGCCGGCGTCGATGACCGCGGTAAATCCATGTTGCGCGGCCAGCTCCGCCACGCGCCTTGAAGGCACTACGACAGGCTTCGCCAACAAATGATCCGCGTGATGGTCGGCGCCTTCAGTCGCTTTCAATGGTAGCGCGATTACGCGGCTTTTGGCAGGTCCGGCGATTTCGCCAAGCAGCTCGCGCCAGCGCGCGAGAGACTCCGCGCTCGTTATGACGGCGGCATCGGGCGGCCTTTCGGACAGAATCTCTTTCAGTTGCCCGGCGGCGCCCGCCACGGGCGTCCGCCGATAGACTTCGAGGTAGTCCACGATGGCGCCCCGCCGGCGCAATTCCGCGGCGAGCAGTTCCCGCCCACCTTGGCCTCTAAAGATCGCGACGCGCAGTTCTTTCACATCGTCGAGTTGCGGCAGTTCCAGCAAACTTACGCTGCCGCCGCCCGTGGCTGGGCCATGGACCGGGCGGTCGAGCAACGATGCGGCTTCTCGTGCGGTAGCTGCGCCGACCGCTAGAATCGATGCATTCGGCGAAATCGCCACGCCGCATTCCGCGATTCGCCTCACGCCGAATCGCGCGGCGTTGACGCTGACGAAAATCAGCAGGTCATAGTCCTGCAAGCGGGAGAGATTTTCCCTGAGCCGGGGTTCAGCCCCGGCGTCCCTGATGGATTCGATGGCAAGCAACGGCAGGCTGATCGCTTCGCCGCCGAGGGCTTCGATTGCCGCGATCAACTCCTGTTGTTGCCCGGCCGGGCGCGTGACGAGAATACGGCAGGATTCAAGCGGGAGTTCGTTCAAGGCACGGCCTCGTCACGTAACGCGGCAATGATCCGGTCCGCTCCGCGTTCGAGCAATTCGGCTGCTACTTCGCGGCCGAGTTCCCGGGGATTTGCGACGGGTCCTTTCCGCTCACTGCGCACGATCTCGCTGCCGTCGGCTCTGCCCACCAACGCCTGCAGATACAGATCGCCTTCTTCCAGGCGGGCATGGGCGGCGATGGGGAGTTCACAGCCGCTGTCAAGCGCCAGGGTGACTTCGCGTTCCGCGGCGACCTGCGCCGCCGTTTCCTCGTGGTGGAGGCAAGCCAGCAGATCGCGCGTTGCCTCATCGCCGGAGCGGCATTCGACGCCGATTGCGCCCTGGCCCGCCGCCGGCAGGCAATCGGCGATGCCGAGTCTTGCGCGGATGCGTTGCTCAAGTTGCAGGCGCATCAGGCCCGCGCTGGCAAGAATGATCGCGCTGTATTGGCCTTCGTCGAGTTTGCCGAGACGGGTGCCGACGTTACCCCGCAAATCGGCGAGTCGCAGATCGGGCCGCAGGCATTTGAGCTGGCACTGGCGGCGCAGGCTCGAAGTGCCGACGACGGCTTCCGCTGGCAAGTCGGCAATACTGCCATAATCGTTCGATACGAGGGCATCGCTCGGGTCGCCACGCTCGCAGATCACGGCCAGTCCGAGGCCGTCGGGGAATTGCGCCGGAACGTCTTTCATCGAATGCACGGCGATATCGGCTTCGCCGTCGAGCATCGCGCGCTCGAGTTCCTTGACGAACAGTCCCTTGCCGCCGAGCCGGGCCAATGGGCTATGCAACATGCGGTCTCCGGTGGTGGTGAAGCCGAGGATCTCGACTTCGAGTCCCGGATGGGCCTGTTGCAGGGAGGACTTGACGTAGTTCGCCTGCCACATCGCCAGCGGGCTGTTGCGGCTTGCGATTCTCAGGGCGGTTCGGGACATGTCGCGGACGGCGAAGGGAAGACGCCGCCATTCTACGCAATCGCGCCGTTATTTTCCGAGAGGTGGATATAATTCTCTCTTTTCAGAGAGGCAAATCAGGCAGTGACTCCAACGGACGATTTCATTCGCGCCTTGCCGAAGGCCGAATTGCATATGCATATCGAAGGCAGCTTCGAGCCCGATCTGATGTTCGGGATCGCCGGACGCAACGGAGTCGATTTCCCCTTCGACTCGGTGGAAGAAGTGCGCGCCGCATACGAATTCGAGAACCTGCAGTCCTTCCTCGACATCTATTACCAGGGCATGAACGTGCTGCGCCACGAGCAGGATTTCCATGACCTCACTTACGCCTATCTCGAACGCGCGCACGCCGATGGCGTGGTGCATACGGAGATCTTTTTCGATCCGCAGGGTCACACCGGGCGCGGGGTTGCCTTCGAAACCGTACTTGACGGCATCTCGCGGGCGTTGCGCGACGGTGAACGCGAATTCGGCATCAGTTCGCGCCTGATCATGTGCTTTCTGCGTCACCTCAGCGAAGAAGACGCCTTCCGCACCCTCGACCAGGCGTTCGAACATCGCGGTCGCATAGCCGGCGTCGGCCTCGATTCATCCGAAGTGGGACACCCACCGGCGAAATTCGAACGCGTCTTTCGGAAAGCGCGTGAAGCGGGCTTCGTCGCCGTCGCCCACGCCGGCGAGGAAGGCCCTCCAGCCTATGTCCGCGAGGCCCTCGATCTGCTTCAGGTGACGCGCATCGATCATGGCAACCGCGCCATGGAAGCGCCGGATCTGATCGAGCGTCTGGCCCGGGAGCAGGTTCCGCTTACGGTCTGTCCGCTTTCCAATCTGAAGTTGTGCGTGGTCGACGACCTGCGCGAGCACCCGCTCAAGCGCATGCTCGAAGCCGGCATCGTCGCGACGATCAACTCGGACGATCCGGCCTATTTCGGCGGCTACGTTCTCGATAACTTCCGCGCCGTCCGCGACGCACTCGCCCTGAGCGCGCAAGACAT
>JANQSV010000366.1 GCA_028279115.1 Pseudomonadales bacterium | reverse complement strand
TCCTCGACATGGATGTCGAGGCCGAAGCCTACATGGACGTATTTACGGCGTCCGCTGCATGCCGCGCGCCAGATCGCGACGGATTGAAGTCATCGACCCTAACAGCCATCCCAACGAGATTCTGCGACTTCGCTTCGCTCCGCGCAGAATGACGAAGTGGGGGCGCTTCGCTACGCGCAGAATGACGATGATAGGCCACGCTGCATCCTATCTGCTATTATTTGCGCCCTTTTTCGAATTGACCCGGAAAACACGGTAGCCCGCAATGTACATCCGCACCGAAGACCTCAACATCGAGTCCAACGAGAGACTGATCACCCCAGTCCAGTTGAAGGCCGAACTGCCCCTGACCGAAACCCAGTCCGAGGCCGTGAACGAGGCTCGCGAAACCGTTTTCTCCATCCTCAGACGCGAGGATCCGAGGTTGTTCCTCGTCGTCGGTCCCTGCTCCGTCCACGATACCGAACTGGCGCTCGACTATGCGCGCCGGCTGAAAAAACTGGCCGACCGCGTCAGCGACATATTGTATCTGGTAATGCGAGTCTATTTCGAGAAACCGCGGACGACGACGGGCTGGAAAGGCATGATCAACGATCCCTACCTCGACGATTCCTTCAAGGTCGAGGAAGGATTGCGCAAGGGCCGCCGGCTGTTGCAGGACATCGTCGACATCGGCCTGCCGACTTCAACCGAAGCGCTCGACCCGATCTCGCCGCAATACCTGCAGGACCTGATCTGCTGGTCCGCCGTGGGCGCCCGCACCACCGAATCCCAGACCCACCGGGAAATGTCCTCCGGACTGTCTTCGGCCATCGGCTTCAAGAACGGCACCGACGGCGGCTGGATGGTGGCCGTCAACGCCATGCAATCGGTACTCAAGCCCCACCGCTTCCTCGGCATCAACGGCAAGGGCCAGGTCAGCGTCGTCACCACCCGCGGCAACCCCAACGCCCACATCGTGTTGCGCGGCGGGTCGAACGGTCCGAATTACGACACCGTGCACGTGGCTCAATGCGAAATCGCGCTGGAGCAAGGCGGCGTCAGCCGCAACATCATGATCGATTGCAGTCACGCCAATTCGGACAAGAACCCGGATATGCAGCCGCTCGTGCTCAAGGATATCACCCACCAGATCCTCGAAGGCAACCTGTCGATCATCGGCGCCATGTTGGAAAGCAATATTTACCCCGGCCGGCAGGACATTCCCGCCGATCTGACGCAAATGAAATACGGCGTATCGGTCACCGACGCCTGCATGGGCTGGGATATGACCGAGGAGGCCGTGCTCGATATGGCGGCGAAATTGCGGGACGTGCTGCCCGCGCGTGAAAAACCCGCCTAGCTTGCGTACACCAGGGTGAGGCCCGGTCGGCGCAGCCGACAAAAAGCACCGCTTTTTGAGGACCGAACGACTGGCCATGGATGGCCAGGCTGGGGGTTATCGAAGCCACAGGGCTTGCGCCATGAATGGCTTGCACATGCGATCAGGATGCGTGCGCCAAGGTCACCGGGAGTCGCTCGACTTCCGGCAGCCTTGATATCTCGTCGCGGCCCTGGGCCATCCATTTCTGCACGAAAGGATTGTCCAGCAGCGCATTCAGATAGCTTTGGGCGGTCTGACTCAATTCGGGCCGGTAGCTGTTGAAGATCACCGCGGTCGGCGCGAACAGGCAATCGGCGATGGAGAAGCGGCCGAAGAGATAGTTGCCGTTCTCGCCGAACTTGTGCCGGCAGCAACTCCAGATCGCATCGACTCGGGCCACTTCGTTGTAGAGCTGTTCGGAAACATTCAGCTTGACGGAAGCCTTGCAGTTCATCGGCCAGGTTTTCTTCAGCGTTGGAAATTCGGAATGAATCTCGGCGCTGACCGAACGCGCGCTGGCCCTGCGGCGCGGGCTGGCCGGCCAAGCGATGCCTTGCAGGAACTCCTCGTTGATGTATTCGCAAATCGCCAGCGAATCCCAGATAGTGATTTCCCGATGCAGGAGCACCGGCACTTTCAGGGAGGGGGAGTACGGCCCGAGTTTTTCCGCCGTATTGTCCTGGTACAGCGCAATCTGGATCTCATCGAATTCGATGTCGTACATCTTGAGCAGCAACCAGGGGCACAATGACCATGAAGAATAATTCTTGTCTCCGATAACGAGCCGAATATCTTTCATCTCCAACTCCCTGACGAACTTCAAGAGCATGAAGCCCGAAACAAACGCCGGCGCCACACCGGCGAACGGTTCCCATTTAACAGCAGCTTTCTTGCCCCTCAAGGTTTTGATTCGGCCCTTGCGCTGATTAAATATGGCAGAATAATGGCAATCACAAAGGGAGCCTTGCTCTGTTTTTCAGCGCCCGCGCCGATTGAGTTATATTTGATCGGGCCGGTGACGAGCGCCCATGAAAAATTCCATGGGTGAAGACAAGCGCTTTCGAAACGCAGCTTAGAGCGCAGCCTGAACCGCGCGGAGCTATGCTCTGCGACTGGGACGGAATTTTTCAGCGCATACTTGGCGGGCCGAAAAAAGATGAGCAGACGAATAGCGATAGTCGAGGACGAGGCGGCGATCCGCGAAAATTACGCGGATGTGCTGCGTCGCCAGGGCTACGACGTGCAGACCTATGCCAACCGCCAGGAGGCCATGGGCGCCTTCGGCGTGCGCCTGCCCAACCTCGCGATCATCGACATCGGACTCGACGAGGAGATCGACGGCGGCTTCACCTTGTGCCAGGAATTGCGGTCCATGTCGAACACCTTGCCCATCATTTTCCTGACCGCCCGCGACAACGATTTCGATACCGTCAGCGGACTGCGCATGGGCGCGGACGACTATCTGACCAAGGACATCAGCCTGCCCCATCTCACCGCCCGCATCGCGGCGCTGTTCCGGCGCCAGGACATTCTCGACCAGCCCTCGGCGCCGGAAAACCTGCTGCAACGCGACCAGTTGACGCTCGACATCGGGCGGCTCGCGGTGCAATGGTCGAGCGAGCCGGTGCCCCTGACCGTGACCGAATTCTGGATGGTGCACGCGCTGACGAAATTTCCCGGCCATGTGAAAAGCCGCCAGTCGCTGATGCAGGAGTCGAAAATCTTCGTCGACGGCAGCACGATCACTTCGCATATCAAGCGAATCCGCAAGAAGTTCATGCAGATCGACCAGGACTTCAATTGCATCGAGACCGTTTACGGCATTGGTTATCGCTGGAATACCGCCTAGGCTTTCCGCGCGGGCTTCCTGCCTGGTAAATATATGAAGCTGCTCAACACCCTGGCCAGCATCCGCTCGAAGCTGATTTTTCTTTCCAGCCTGCTGCTGCTCATCCCGCTGCTGGTCTACCAGTACATTCTCGCCATGGACGAGTACCTGCGCAGCGGCCAGGAACTGACCGTGCTCGGCGAAGCGCGGGCGCTTGCCACCGCGCTCAACGACCGGCCGGAACTGTTCGACGAAGGCACCTTCGGCCGGGCGACGAGAACCGGAGATCTCTATATCTATCCGGTTTATTCGCCGCTGTCGCTGAACGACGGTTCGCTCGTCGACTGGGGCGCCTACCAGCAATACGAGCTCGACTACAACAAGGCCGATTATCTGCGCACGCCGCTCAATCCCGCGCGCATCTACGCCAATGACGACTCGCTCTCCTTCCGCAGCATGGTGGGCGAGCACAACGGTTCGCTGTACGCCTATTTCAAGGTGCGCGACGACAACATCGTCTATCGCTCGCGGGAATCGCTCAGCGTGATCCGCAGCGATTTCCTGCAAATTTCCATGTTGACCGGGGGCGGACGCGAGGTGCAGCGCATCGTCATCGCGCCGCATGAACCGGAATTCCTCTATCCCTTCCGCGTCAACGAGGATTACAGCGATCCGGTTTACGAGGAACGCATCAGCGGGCAATGGTACGAAGTCGACGGCGGTTACGAAGTCGAGTTGCAGATTCCGATGGAAATGCTCGGCGAGCGAATCGGTTTCGCGATTTTCGACGTGGACGATCCGATCGACCGCGATATCGCGACGGTCGTCGCCACCCACAAATCCCTGGCCGGCAACCGGCTCGGTTCGCTGCAGCGGCCCACTCCCGAAATCGACCGCATCGTCGCCGGCATGGGCCGCAGCAACTCCCACATCCAGGTCGTCGACCGTTCCGGCCGGGTGCTGCTGACCGTGGGCGATATCCAGAGCGCCACGGGCTTGCTGTTGTCCAATATCAACAACTCGCAGGACGACGGTTACTGGGCTCTCTTCCAGAACAACGTGCTGTCGCCGCTGTACAACCTGATCCTGACCCAGCCAAGCACCAATTTCATCGACGATCTCTATTCCGAGGTCGCGCGCGAAGGCGACCACATCGCCGCGGCCCTGAACGGCGAGCCTTTCACCCGCTTCCGGGAATTGCAGGATACCCAGACCGTGATCCTCGAAGCGAGCCATCCGATCTTCGCCGGCAACGAGGTGATCGGCGCGGTGATCGTCGATCAGAACATGAACGGGTTGCGCAGTTTCCGCAACCAGGCGCTAGAAGGCCTGTTCAACACGATCATCGCGGTAATGCTGGCGGTCACCCTGGGCCTGTTCTTCTTCGCTTCGCGGATTTCGAATCGCGTGCGCGGCCTGCGCAACCAGGCCGAGGGCATCATCGACGACAGCGGACGGGTGCGCAACACGATCGTGCCTTCGCCCGATTCCGACGAAATCGGCGACCTCTCGCGCAGTTTCTCCAATATCGTCGAACGCCTGAGCCAGTACACGAGCTATCTGGAAAACATGTCCTCGCGCCTGTCGCACGAATTGCGCACACCGGTGACCG
Organism: Pseudomonadales bacterium; assembly: GCA_028279115.1. GTDB lineage: Bacteria > Pseudomonadota > Gammaproteobacteria > Pseudomonadales > Pseudohongiellaceae > UBA9145. Next base: position 710 of record JANQSV010000366.1, on the reverse strand, counting down.
TGGTGCGTTCCTCGATCGAGAATCTCGGCAGCACCGACAATCCCGAGGAGTCGCAGGTATACATCAAGCGCGCCGAGGAAGGCATCAGCCGGCTCAACCTGATCCTGACCAACATGAGCGAGGCGACCCGCCTCGAACAGATGTTGCAGACCTCGGAAAAGGAAACCATCGACCTCGCCGAGGTCGTGAAAGGCTGCGTGGAAGGCTACCGGCTGGCGTACCCGCTCTCGCAATTTTCGCTCGACATCGGCGGCTATGCGATTTTCGTCAAGGGGGTGCCGGAATATATCGCCCAGCTACTCGACAAGCTGATCGCGAACGCGGTCGAGTTTTCGCATCCGGGTCAGCCCATCGTCGTCAACTGCCGCATCGTGCGCGACCAGGCGGTGATCCGCATCAGCAACGCCGGGCCTTATCTGCCGCGGGAAATGAAGGACCGAATCTTCGAATCCATGGTCTCGGTGCGGCCGCACCAGAAACAGCGGCAGCCGCATCTCGGCATGGGTCTGCATATCGCCCGCCTGATCACCGACTTCCACAACGGCCAGATCCGCGCCGGTAACCGCGAAGACGTCGAAGGCGTGACGATTACTGTCTCGATTCCGCTGTTTTACCGGTAGGTGACTTCGATCCGTCGCCGCCGGCTGGCGCGGGGTGCGGCGGACGCCGTAAATACATCCCTGTAGGCTTCGGCCTCGACATGGATGTCG
>JANQSV010000360.1 GCA_028279115.1 Pseudomonadales bacterium | reverse complement strand
GCCTGAAACCCGCAGACAGCGCCTGAAGATGCGTGTCATCCCGCACTGCGTAAGTCGGCGTTGGAGGGCAGGGGGTTCAGCGGGCGTGCGAGGCAGGATGCCGAGCCCGAAGCCTACATGGATGTATTTACGGCGTCCGCTGCACACGCCCCGACCCGGCGGTGACGGATCGAAGCCACAATACTCAGCACCAAAAACACCCGTAAACCTCGACATACGGCGGAGGAAGGTTACAATCCACCGCGTTCAAGCCGATATACAAGATCGAGCCTCGCGCTCGGCCGGCTTTGCAGTTGCAACAAGGATTTTTGCATGAACGCGAAAATATTGAGGTTGAACAAGGCCGGCGCGCCAGTCGCCTGGCTGACGCGGGAAGAGACCGCCACACTCATCGTAAAGGAGATGGTTATCTGGTCGATGGGCGAGGCCGTGCTCGAAATTCGCGGCGGCTTCAATCGGCTCGGCCAGCGCTCCGTCCTCGTGTTGCCGAGCATAGTCGCCTGTGAAGGCAAGGTGCATCGGGACCAGTACCAGCCGCCGCTGGAAAACGGCATCCTGTTTCGCCGCGACCAGAATCTGTGCATGTATTGCGGCAATGAGCATGCCGTCGCCGATCTGTCCCGCGATCACGTGCTGCCCCTGTCCCGGGGCGGCAGGGACCGTTGGACCAATGTCGTGACTTCCTGCCGCCGCTGCAACAACCGCAAGGCCGACCGCACGCCGGAAGAGGCGGGCATGCAATTGCTCGCCGTGCCGTTCGTGCCCAATCAGTACGAGTTTCTCTATCTGACCAATCACAACGTGCTTGCCGACCAGATGGAATTCCTCAAGGCCCGGTTCTCGCGCTACATGAGCTGACTACCGGAGCCGCCGTCTGTCATTCCGCGCGGAGCGAAGCGCGGTGACTCGGGGCATACATGCCCCGAGCTCCCGCGGGGCGGAGTTGTGCGCTGTCCAAAATGGCAATCTCACCATTTTGTCGCGGAATCTCTGCGAAAGTTCCGGCGAATCGGAAGTTCCGTTTGCTTTGAAGCGCCATTAGCAGTAACTTGATCCGCCCTTCCGAATCGATACTGCGAATGGCGCTCAGGGCATGAATGAACCCAGCATTTTCAGAAGCTGCTCCCGAGTTGGCTGCACCGTCGCCGCGTTATGCCTGGCCGCGGGAATCGCGGCCCAGGATTTGCCCGGATTCGACCGGCAGGTGCTGGATGAGGAGTTCCAGGGCGGCTATGGCGTCGATTTCGCCGATATCGACGGCGACGGCCGGACCGACGTCGTCGCCTGGGCGACGAATCCGGGACAACTGGCTTGGTTCCGCAATCCCGACTGGGACAAATACGCCGTCACTTCGACCATGCGGGGCAATATCGACAGCGCCCCGCTCGACATCGACGGCGACGGCGACGTGGATCTGGTGCTGGCGCACGATTTCAGCCTCGGCAATTCCACCGGCGGCGGCGTGATTCACTGGCTGGAGAATCCGGGCGACCCCATGGCCAATGAAGAATGGCAGGCGCACTACATCGACGAGATTCCGACTTCCCATCGCGTCCATTGGGCCGATGTGAACGGCGACGGCCGGCAGGAACTGGTGAACCTGCCGATCATCGGCATCGGCGCGAGCGAG
>JANQSV010000344.1 GCA_028279115.1 Pseudomonadales bacterium | reverse complement strand
TGCCGGCGCCGTTGGCGCAGGAGAAGGTGACCGAATGAGTGCCCGCCGCGTAAGGGCCGGCCTCGACCGAGCCGCCCGCGGGAATCGCCGCGCCCTGGTGCTCGCAGGAATCGGCGCCGCTGCTGCCCCAGCTCAGCGTGACCTTTCCAGTATCGGCCTTGACGTTGTTCGGCGAAGCGCTGCCCCAGACCGTGGGGGCCTGCGCATGCGCGGAGCCGGCGCACAGCATCAGGCCGGCGGCGAGCAGCGGGGTGGCCAGACACCGCGCCCCGGAACGAACGCCGGAGGTCGGCGAGAGATGATCGGCGGGTGCCGGAATCATCCCGACTTTCTTCATTTTTCTTTCCCTTCTCTTCTTCCCCACACGGGGTTGCGGCTATTCTATATTAAATATTAGAAATCCTGTATCACGCCGGAAGCGGTGTTTATCGAAGCACTGGCATCGCGCTGGAAACCGTACAGGCGCGTGGGATTGTCCACCAGTATTTTTTGTTGCAGTTCGACATCATCAACCCAAGCGCAAAACAGGTCCAGCAGCTTCGCCGGATCGGGCTCGTTGCCGGCCACCCCCGCGCGAACGTCCGGCATTCCCATGTGTTCGAAAATGACCGGGATGTCGCGCCGCAGAATCACGTCCAAGCTGGCGATGAGTCGCGGCAAGGGCGCCCATACGTCGACCGCCCAGTTACAGGCCGCGATGCGTGAGGCAAGCCCTGGTATCTCGGCGAATTCCACCGCGCCGGGGCGGAGAGAACCGTCCGGGAGCGGCGCTTCGACGAAACGCAGCGCCCCGAACCGATCCTGTCCAGCACGTCGACGTCGGGGTTGACGATCATACGGCCCACGACCGACCTGACGGTCGTGATCTCGTCGGCCTGGCCGGTCTCGTGCGCGACAATCATGACCTTGCGGACATATGGAGACCTGGAAGACCAATGCAGTTTCACATCAGTTTCCACATTGCTGAAACGCGACGGCGCACTACCGGTCAGGCCAGCTGCAACCTGGGGCTCTGCCGCGCTTGCAACAGCAGCACGGCGACCATCGCGACCAGCAGGGGAATGCCGAAAGCATAGAAACACTGGGCGGCGGTCCATCCCTGAGCAAGCAGAAAGCCTCCGGCCGACGGGCCGATGATGCCGCCGAAGCGGCCGACGCCGATCGCCCATCCCATGCCGGTGTTGCGCACGACCGCGCTGTAGATGTCCGGCGCAATGCTGTAAAGGCCGATTATCGAACCGAAAATGAAGTAACCGACAATAAAACCCGCCACCAGCATCGGACCGAGATTGCCGTCGAGCAAGCCGAAGACGATCATGAAAACGACGCAAAGCGCCATGTACAGGCCGGTCAGCCGGTGGGCGGAGAATCTCGCGGTCAGATAACCCAGGGTCGCTCCGCCGATGATGCCGCCGATATTCATCAATACGCCGCCGGAAATGCCCTGTTCGGCGCGCAATCCCGCGTCGGTCAGCAAGGTGGGAGTCCAGCTCAGGACGAAATAGAAACTGAGCATCATCATGAAAAACGCGCACCAGAGCAGCAAGGTCGAAGTCCGCAGCGGCGCCGAAACGAGTTCGAGCACGCCGGTTTTGCGGATGGCGCCGGCGCGCCTCGATTTCGGCAATTCGGCGCTGCGTGACGATCCGGCGAATTTCGAGCTCGCCGCGGCATCGCCCGCGCGCCTTGATTCCGGCAATTCGGTGAGTTGCTCCATGCCCAGCTTCTCAAGCAGTTGATTCACCTGCCCGAGCGCGTTGCGGGGCTTGCGCTCGAGCAGGTATTCGAGCGATTCGGGCAGGTATCTTAGCACCAGGGGAATCATCGCGAACGTGCATAGCGCACCGAACACGTATACCGAGCGCCAGCCGTAAGCGACGATCAGGAAAGCCGCGATGACGCCGCCGATGGTCGCGCCGACCGGATAGCCCGACTGCACCATGCTGATGGCGAAGCCTTGACGCTTGTACGAGGAATATTCGGCAGTGATCGTTGTCAGGCTCGCAAGGGCGCCGCCGATGCCGATGCCGGTCACGACCCGCGCGGCGGCGAGTTCGGGCACGGAATTGGTGAAGGCGGAAGTCAGCATTCCCGCACTGATGATCGACAGGCAGATGAGAATGTTGTTGCGGCGGCCGAGACGATCCGCCAAGGGCGCGATGAACAAGGATCCCGCGGCCATCCCGAACAGGCCCGAACTGAGCAGAATCCCCACGGATTGAGGTTGGAGCGACCATTCGGCGGAGATCGACGGCGCGGTGAACGCCATCACGAGCACGTCGAATCCGTCGAGCATGTTGATGATCACGCAGATCGTCACGGCGAGAACCTGCACCGGCCGCATGGAGCCTTCCTTCATATTCGCAACGATATCGGTAGTCACTTCCGTTCCTTCGTTTTCGTTTTCGTTTCCGGTTTGCCCTGATGACCCAGAGCTCCCTCAATAACTGCGCGGCAAGCCTAACACATGCTCGGCGACGTAGTTCAGGATCATTTCCTGGGTGATCGGCGCGAGTTTCATCAGTCGGGCCTCGCGCCAGTAACGCTCGACGTGATATTCCCGGGCATAGCCGTAGCCGCCATGGGTTTGCAGCGCCACGTCGGCCGCGCTGAATCCGGCTTCGGCCGCCAGCCATTTCGCCATGTTCGCTTCCTTGCCGCAGGGCTGGTCGCGGTCGATCAGCCAGGCCGCCTTCGCCACCATCAGCGCGGCGGCTTCAAGCTGGGTGCGCGCCTGGGCCAGCGGAAAGGCGATGCCCTGGTTCTTGCCGATAAGGCGGTCGAATACCGTTCGCTCGTTGGCGTAATCCACCGCCCTGCGCAGCGCGGCGCGGCCGATGCCGACGGCTTCCGAGGCTACGAGAATGCGTTCGGCGTTGAGACCGTCGAGCAGATGATAGAAGCCC
>JANQSV010000324.1 GCA_028279115.1 Pseudomonadales bacterium | reverse complement strand
AGCCGGGTTCGCAGACGAAAGCCTGGCGCACGCGGCGGCCTTCGGCGGTGCGCGCCGGGATGTTCTGCAGGTTCGGGTCGGTCGATGAAAGCCGCCCGGTCGCCGCGACGGCCTGCTGGAAGTTGCTGTGAATGCGGCCCGTGTCGGGGTGCAGCTCCTGGGGCAGCTTGTCGGTATAGGTCGACTTGAGCTTGGTCAACGAGCGATGCCGCAACAGTAGTTGGGGCAATTCGTAATTTTCCGCGAGTTCGTGCAACACGTCTTCGGCGGTGGACGGCTGGCCGGTGGGCGTCTTGCGCAGCACCGGCAGTTGCAGCTTGTCGTACAGCAGCGCCTGCAATTGCTTGGGAGAGGACAGGTTGAAGCTTTCGCCCGCAAGCGCGAAGGCCGACTGTTCGATTTCTTCGAGTTGTTCCGCGAGTTCCGCGCTTTGCCGCTCCAGCGCCCCGGAGTCGAGCTTGATGCCCCTGCGCTCCATGCGTTGCAGCACGGAAACCAGCGGCATTTCGAAATAGCGGTAAAGTCCTTCGAGATGGCCATTGTCGCGCAAGTGTCGTTCGAGTACGCCCGTCAATCGCAGGATCGAGTCGGCCCGTTCCGCGGCCCAGGCGCCGAATTCTTCGATGCCGAGTTGATGCAATTCGAGCCGGCCGCGGCCCTTGCCGGCAAGGCTTTCCAGGTCTTTCGGCGCCGATTCGAGATAACGGCGGCCGATGGCGTCGAGCTGATGCCGCACGGCGACCGAGTTGACCACGTAGGAAGCCAGCAGCACATCGGACTTCACCGGCCGCAGTTCGATGTCGAGATTCTGCAGGAAGTGCATCTGGTGTTTGAGATCGTAGCCGCATTTCGGCTTGAGCGCGTCTTCGAGCAGGGGCTTCACTGCGGCGAAAACCTGTTCCGCCGCAAGCAACTCCGGACAGGCCTCGTAGTCGTGGTTGAGCGGAATGTAGGCCGCCTTGCCGGCCTTGGCGCAAAAGGCGATGCCGACGACGCGGGCATCGAGGAAATGGCCGGGTTCGACTTCGAGGTTGAAACTGAAACGGGGAGCGGCGCGCAATTCGGCGAGCAGGTCCTGCAATTGGGTCTCGCTGGTGACGACGGTGCTTTCAGTTCCCGCCGGCGGCGGCTCGTCGTCTTCCCGCGGCAGAGTTTCGGACTGCGGTTCGTCGTCGGGGCTCATTTCGGCCGCGGGCGCTTGTTCAGCCTCGGGAGCCGCCGTGACGCCCTCGGCTTCGAGTTCGCGCAGCCAGGTGCGGAATTCGAGTTCACTGAAAATCCGATGCAATTCCTGCTTGTCTTCGACCTTGCGCTCGAGTTGCCCGTAGCCGAGTTCCAACGGTACGTCGGTGCGGATCGTGGCGAGACGATAGGACAGTTCGAGCTGTTCGATGTTGTCGCGCAGTTTCTCGCCGATTTTCCCCTTGATGGCGTCGGCGCTGTCGATGATTGCGCGCATCGAACCGTATTCCTTCAGCCATTTTTCGGCGGTCTTGGCGCCGACGCCGGGCACGCCCGGGATGTTGTCGGACTTGTCGCCCATGAGCGCGAGCAAGTCGATGATCCGCTCCGGGGGAACGCCGAACTTGGCCTCGACGCCGGGCGGATCGAGCAGTTCGTCGTTCATGGTGTTGATCAGGGTGACCTGGCCGGTGACGAGTTGGGCCAGGTCCTTGTCGCCGGTGGAAATCAGGGTCGATACGTTTGCAGCGTCGGCCTGGCGGGCCAGCGTGCCGATGACATCGTCGGCTTCGACGTTTTCGACGATGAGCAGGGGCAGGCCCATGGCGCGGATAATCCGGTGGATCGGCTCGATCTGGGAGCGCAACTCGTCGGGCATCGGCGGACGGTGCGCCTTGTATTCGGCGTAGATATCGTTGCGGAAGGTCTTGCCCTTGGCGTCGAAGACGATGCCGACGCGGCTGTCGGGATACTGGTTCAGCAGATTGCGGATCATGCTGATCACGCCCCGCACGGCGCCGGTGGGCTGGCCGCGGCCGGTCGTCATCGGCGGCAATGCGTGGAAGGCGCGGAACAGGTAGGAAGACCCGTCCACCAATATCAGTGCGGGGCTGTCTGCGGATGCGGCCATGTCGGATACGCCCCGCTTCAGGCTCGCCGGAAGATCGTTTCGAGCGCTTTGGCAATGTCGTCGGCGCGATGGGGCGGGCGCAGCAGCCCGACGAGTTCGCCCGACGGATTGATCACGCCCAAATGGATGCTGTGGCTGATGAATCCTTCCGGGCTGCCGGCGGGAGGCGCATGGCCGCCGTGGACGGAACTTTCGGCCGCGCCGGTGTTGACGAACAATTGGCCAGCGAATGCGTTGACGTTCCCGGTGGTTCCGCTCAGGCCGATGAAATCGGGATGGAAGCCCAGCAGATACTCGCCGATGATCTCCGGGGTGTCAGCGGGGTCCACCGATACGAAGAGCACATTGAGCGGCGGCTGCGCGGATTCGGTTCGGGCGCGATAGAAATCCCCGAGTTCCGACAGGGTCAGCGGGCACACGTCCGGGCAATTGCTGAAACCGAAGAACACCAGGCTCCAGGCGCCGCGCATGCGGTCGAGGCCGAACGGCTGTCCCTTCTGATCGGTCAGGGAAATTTCCGCAAGCGGCAGGGGCTCCGGATAGACCGCCGCGCCGAGATCGTTCAATTGCGCAAG
>JANQSV010000321.1 GCA_028279115.1 Pseudomonadales bacterium | reverse complement strand
GCAGTGACGGTCTTCGTTGGCCGGGTCGCACCCCGGCGCGTTGATTTCGTTCGCGAAGGTATCGTTGGCGCCGGTTGCCGGGTCGTCGAATTCGACCGGGCGAACGGAGTATGGCCGTGTGCCATCGGCGCGGACCATGTCCTCGTTGCGAAAGCTTGCGCCAAACAGCAGATATCCCCTGTCATCGCGGAAACCCTGGCCCGCGAGCAGGTTGAGACGTTCCTCGCCGCCCCCGCTGGCCTCGGGCGAACTGTGACGCAGGTCGATCCGCACGCCTTCGAAGTCGTCTTCCAGCAGGAAGTTGGCGACACCGGCGATCGCGTCGGAACCGTAAATCGCCGATGCGCCGCCGGTGGTAATTTCCGTGCGCTCGACAAATCCCACCGGCAGGGTGCTCAGGCTCACCCGGTCGGAATTGCCCGAATTGGACACGGCGCGTTTGCCGTTGATCAGCACCAGTGTCCGATCGTCGCCGAGACGACGCAGGCTGACGGTCGACAGACCGCTGGTCTGAATAAAGTTATTGCTGTTTGTCGGCGAAATCCCCGGAGATACGCCCGGCAGCTGCAATACGGCTTCCGCCAGATCCGTTGCGCCGGTTTCCAGCAGATCGTCGGCGCTGAGAACCTGCAGCGGAATCGCCGATTCGGCGTTGCTGCGTCGAATGCGCGAACCCGTCACTACGACTTCTTCGAGGAAGGTCGAGCCGGCCTGCGCGCTGTCCGCATCGACGGCATCCGTTTCCTCCTGGGCATATACCGCACCGGCGGCAAGAGCGGACAAGCCGACAAGCAAACGGCGGGCGATCCGCAAGTATGATTGGGTACTGCTCATGCTCATCTCCAAGACCTTTACAATTATGGATATATTGACTTATGCGCATAGCAGATTCAGAATCCAATTTGGACTACACTAATGCAAAAAATGCAAGAGGTTGTAAAAAGGAGAATAATTTGGACCTTAGATGGCTTGAAGACTTTGCTACTCTGGCAGAGAAACGACACTTTGCGCGCGCGGCGGAAGTGCGCAACGTCACCCAGTCGGCCTTTAGCCGGCGTATCAAGGCGCTGGAGGGCTGGGCCGGAGCGGAACTCCTCGACCGGACGCAATATCCGGTCACTCTTACTCCTGCAGGAGTGGATTTCCTGCCCTACGCCAAAGACATCATCGAGCTGTCCTATCAGGCCCGAAGCGAAGCGGCCCAATTCAGCCGGGTGGCCACGACCGGTGTCACGTTCGCTTGCCTGCACACCCTGTCGCTGTTTCAGATCCCGTCACTGATCTCCGATCTGCGCCGGCAGGCCGGGCCTTTCGAAGCATCCATCGTCGCGGAAACACGCACCGTGGAAGAGTACCTGACAGGTCTTTTCAACGGCAGCAGCGATTTTTTCGTCTGCTACCGGCACGAAGCCTTTCCACTTGAAATCGATGCCACGCGATTCCCGCGAGTGGATATCGGCAGCGACAAGATTCTGCCCTTCGCGGCGCGCGATCTGCCCGACTGCGACCTGAGTTCGGAAAAAGGCCCGCCGATTCCCTTTCTGGAATACGGCGGAACCTCATTCATGTCGCGAGTCATGCATAGTACGCTCGAGTCCGTCCCGTCACGCGCCCGGCTGCGCACCGTCTATCGCGGCACACTCGCGGAAGGTCTCTACAACGCCGCTATCAACAGCCTCGGACTCGCGTGGTTGCCGGAAACCGTCGTGGCATCGAATCCCCGCTCGGAGGTTCTGAAATGCGTGAGCGAGATGTGGGGGACAAGGGTGGATATCAGCGTGTACAAGGCTGCCGCGAACAATCGCACCATCGTGAACCGTATCTGGGGCCGGCTGGGTGAAAGGGTATCGGTCGAATAGCCCGCGGGCCATGTACCGAATTCCGACCTGACCGGCGGCATAGCCTATCTGTCAGCGCTGGGGCGACAAACCCGACGAATGGGGCCCAAGCGATCACTGTCGACTGATGATTGAAGTTGCTTGAGAAAGATCGCGCCCGGTACGGAGCTTGTGCGGAAACCCGATCTCTCTCCCGTTCCACTAGCAGCCTTCGCAGAATCTTGCCGGAGGCGGATTTGGAGATATCGTCAACTAGTTCCCAGCAATTTGTGCGAGTGGATTTTGACATTGGCATCCAGCAGAAATTGACTTTCACTGCACAAAAAGCCGCACCTCCCTGAGCAACTCGTCCTCGAAAGGCTCGAAGTGGCCTTCGAGGCGGGCTGCGCCTACTGCATCGCGATAGCGGACGAGGGAAACCGCAAGCGCCGCGGCCGCTACTGCGATCTCGTCGCGCAGGTCGTCGATGCGGTCGCTCATCGAGGCGATTTCATTGCGTTTGGCTGTGGCCTGATCGTCGGTCAGCGGGTCCTGCTCAAGCGAGCGTTCTTCTGCTGTTCGGCGGTCGCGCAGTTCGTCCAACTCATCTCGTTTCGATCTGATCAGATAGGAACTGGCGCGGAGATTGTCCAGCGAATTGTGGACATCGCGCCCGAGTTCGAAGTTTCGTCGGAAAACGGCGGCGAGCGCGGGCGGACAATCCGCTTCGGGTTGACGGCCGATGCGCCCTTCGCGGTAACCGTTTTCAGGCGCGCAATAGAGCAACAGGCCATTCTCGCGGCCAGCCACGTAAGCTTGCACATCGGGCACGACGCCATACTCCGCGCAGTCGCGCCGATAGTCGTCAAGCACATCGAGCCCCCTGCCCTGCTGCCCGTCGATCTCGCCGACAACGGTCCAGTTGGCGTTGAGGCATTCTTCCTGTGACATCGAGGCACAGCCCTGTAGCAAGACTGCGGCCAGCAACCAGAGCAGCGGCTTCCTGGCGAAATCGATACGTGAAGCCCGGCGGCCAAATGTTGCATACTTGCGCATGCAAACCGATACCGACTGTTGAATGTTCATAAGTAAAGCCCCCATGAAACCGCCGCGAATCTTTTTTGCCCCGAAGTCTGGCTGCCGCCGGCGGACTGGAACGGCAAGTGCCAAGGCATCGGCAAGCGGCATGGCAGGCACAATCAGTCGCGCGGCGATGACGGGGCCTTGCAACGCGGATACGCCGCGGCGAACACCGATACCGGTCCTGAGGCCGGCCCGATACCTTTCGATGCGTCCTGGACTTCCGGCCAACCCGACCTGATCGCCGATTTCGGCCCTGGAAAAGACGCGCTCGAATCGGCTTCGAATTGAAACAAAACACCCTGTTTCCGCGTTATAATAAACGAGGCAATGAAATCGTTGGCCGTGGAGATCATCTCCGCGGCCAGCTTTATTTGTTGCCGGGAATTGGCGAAAGTGGGCATCAGGCACAGCAATAGGCACTGACGCCGACCCGCGAAGAATCCTGCCGGCGGCGTTCCGCATGACTTTGCCTCCCGTGGGCCGACCCGCAAAGCATAAGCCCGCCGCCGGTTCCGGTCCAGCCGAATCAAAGGACGGCTTGAACCATACTCCAGTTATGGGCAGGGTTGCCGATAGACGCATGACTGGAATCATTCCAACTATCTTGGGAGAAGAAATCATGACATCCAGCAAGTTCAAACTGACCGCGTTATCCGCCGGCATCGCCGCCGCCATCGGTTCGGCGCCGCCGGTGCTCGCGCAAGACGAGGAAACGCTTGAGGAAATCCTCGTTACCGGCTCCTATATCCGCCGCACGAGCTTTGACGGCACGAAGCCGGTACAGGTGATCAACCAGGAGACGATCGAGCGGATCGGCGCATCGCAGCCGGTCGACGTACTCAAGGAACTGACCGTGAACAGCGGGTCGCAGTTCTACAACGAGACCAACAACCGGGCCGGCACGGCGATGTTCAACGTGCGTAATCTCGGTCTGGGCTCGACCCTGACCCTGTTGAACGGCAAGCGCGCGGGAATCGCGCCGGTGGCCGACGACACCGGCACCGATTATCTGGACATCAACCAGTTTCCGATCACGATGATCGAGCGAATCGAAGTGCTGACCGACGGCGCGTCCGCCCTTTACGGATCACAGGCGGTGGCCGGCGTGGCGAACATCATTACGCGCAAGGGTTTCGAGGGATTCGAGCTGAGCGGAAGCTATTCGGACTCCATAATCGATCAGCAGGATATCGGCTTCGCCGCCGGCGCCCAGTTCGACCGGGGCGGCTTCAATACCTACGCGAGCTGGTACCAACAAGGCGACGCGTCCCGCTCCGACTTCGACTGGCTCAACGAAAGACTCAATCCGAGCCCGCGCGAATCGCGCTTCCTGTCCTCGACCGGCTCGCCGGGCACCTATCGCGGCGCCACGTTGAACGGGGTCGGCAATGCGGTTCCATTGGGCGGCAACCGCGTGCCGGACCCCGATTGCGAAGCGGCCGGCGGCGTCCTGCGCAGCCCGAGCGACTCGCGCTGCCGCTACCTGTTCGTCGACCAGGTATCGATCATTTCCGCCGAAGAGCGGGTGCAGGTGTTCAACGAATTCGAGTGGGAATTCAGCGACCGGCTGCGCTATTACGCCGAGGCGAGCTATTCCAACAACACCATCGAACGGGCGAGCGGCGGCGCCACCATGAACACAGGACAGGCCGTCGGCGGTGGCTTCACGATTCCAGCCTCGCACCCGTTCAACTTCTTCATCGCCGATCCCGCCAATCCCAACAACATCATTTACGTCGGCCCGGAACAATGGGACAACTCGATCCACACCGCGACGGACCTGCAGGCAACCGCGCGGCCGCTCGGCCGGGAAGTCAACAACACGGCGCTGACACAGTACATCAAGCGGGAATTGGCCTATTCACGCATCCTCAATGGCGTTGAATTCGATATCGGCGATACCTGGAGCATGGATCTGTCCTATGGCTGGGCGAAGTCCACGCGCACCACCAACGCGCCGCACAACTACCGCTCCGACGTCTTCCAGGATCTCGTCAAGGCGGGCGAATGGAACCCCTTCGGCACCCGCATCGCCAATCCCGCGCTGGTTTCGCCGAAAGACGGCACCAGCGTCGCCGGCACGAGCGATATTACGCTCGCCAAGTTCGACACGCCTTCGGCGAGCAACGCCAGGGTGCTGGAACAGGTCACCGATCTCGTATTCACCGGCGACCTGTTCGAGTTCAACGGCAATACGGTACAGGCGGCCTTCGGCAGCCAGTACCGCGACGTGTTGATCGAAATTTACGGCGACTCGCTGTCGGCCGCGGGCGAAGCCAACGAACAAAGCATCTCCGGCCCGGTGCGGGGGGCCGAGGACGTTTGGGCGGTGTTCGGCGAGATAGCGGTGCCGGTAACGGACACGCTGGAGATGCAGTTCGCCGTGCGGCGCGAGGATTACGGCGGCAGCATCGGCGCCACCACGGACCCGAAGGTCGCGTTCGAATTCCGGCCTATGGACTGGCTCGGCTTTCGCGGCTCCTGGGGCACTTCCTTCCAGGCGCCCACGGTGCGGCAAACCGCCTCGGCGACTTCGTCGGCCTTCATCGACGACCCGGCATCGCCGACCGGACCCGGCGGCAGCACGGTTTGCGTTTCGACGGGCCTGAACAACAACATCACCGTGGCGGTGCAGGGCTCACCCAACCTGGCGCCGCAGGAGTCGGAGAACTTCAATTTCGGCGTCGTGCTGCAATTGGAGAATAACTTCAACGCGAGCGTGGACTACTTCAACTTCGACTACCAGGACCTGATCGCGCAGTCGGAAGGCGCCCAGGCGATCGTAAACAACGACTGTCTTGACGACGGCGTTCCCAATGATCCCAGGGTGATCCGCGACGCCGGCGGCCAGTTGCGCCAGGTCAACACCGAGTTCGTCAACATCGGCTCGGTCGAAACCAGCGGTCTCGACGTGAATCTGGCCTGGGATGTCCAGGTCGGCGGTGGCGACCTGTTCCTCAGCGCGGCGGCGACCTACGTGACCGAGTTCGCGGTCAGCGACGGGGCGGTCAGCTTCGACGGCGCGGGCAGCAGGAACTTCCGCAACAACTTCTCGACCCTGCCGGAGTTGCGCGCCCATGCCGGCGCGACGTATTCCTGGGGCGACAGCAGTCTGACCGCCAAGTACCGGCACATCGACGAATATCGCAACGATCAGAGCCGCAACGGCATCGTTGAAGCCTGGAACGTGTTCGACGTCCAATACAACCAGGTGTTCCCCGGACTGCTCGGCGCCGGCGATACTTCGGTTACCGTGGGCATGAACAACGTGTTCGACGAAGATCCGCCCCGGCTGACGCGACTGGACGCAAACGGCAACGAATTGCCGGCGTTCCGGCCGAGTTCGGGCGGCGTGATCTACGACGGCCTGTCGGACCGCCCGGGTTACGACGACCGCGCCGGCCACGATCTGCGCGGCAGAATCGTCTACGTGAGGTTCACCCAGGACTTCTGATCGAATGATGCGATCGTTGAATGTCCTTGTGCTGTTTGCCGCGGCAGCGAACGCTGCCGCGCAAACAGCCTCCCAGCAGGAGCTCGAAGCCTGCGCCGCTATCGAACGCGCGATCGAAAGGCTCGACTGCTTCGAGACGCTGACGGCGCGGGGGGCCACACCCGAGCCGGTCGACGTGGAACCGGAACACGAGGCAGAGGTGGAGCCTGAGCGAACTGCCGAGGCGCCTCCCGAACGGACTCCGGATGCCGGCCAAGATCGGCTGGAGAACGTCGGTGTCGAGCAATTGCCCGATAACCGCCGGGAAGAGCGGATGCGGGAGCGGGACGACATCGGCGCAATCGTGACGGAAGTCAGCGAAGGGCCGCGCGGAAATCTGCTTTTCCACCTGGAAAACGGCCAGGTCTGGCGGCAGATCGAAGCCCGTTACGTGCCCCTGCCCGCGAATGCGCCATTTACGGTGCAGATTTCCCGGGGCTTGTTCGGCGAGTATCGGCTGCGCGTGGATGGCGAGGGGCGGCTCGTGCGCATCCGTCGTGTGCAATAATCGGCGGCGTGCAAAGACCAGTGTCGTGTCATGCGTCTCGTGCCGCATCAGTGCGTCGGCAGCGTGTCAGCGCTAGGCGCGGCCCGCAGGCAATACCGTATCGTATTGACAAGGGCCGCAACGACGCGATGGCACGCTGCCGGCGCACCCGAAGGGCGTTCATCCCCTGGCCCGTGGCGTCGTTGCGCCCCTTGCCAATGGGGCTGGCCATTGCCTGCGGGACGCGCCTAGCCACGAGCCAGGGGATGAACGCTGATGCAACACGAGACAC
>JANQSV010000316.1 GCA_028279115.1 Pseudomonadales bacterium | reverse complement strand
GGCCGGTTCAAGGACTATATCGCCATTCCCAAGGCCAACGGCTATCAGTCCCTGCATACAACCCTGTTCGGCATGCACGGCCTGCCCATCGAAATCCAGATTCGCACCGAAGAAATGGAAGCCATGGCCAACAACGGCATTGCCGCCCACTGGCTGTACAAATCGAGCGAAGACATTCCAAGCAATACCCATATCCGGGCGCGGGAGTGGGTCAACGGCCTGCTGGAAATGCAGCAGCGCGCGGGCAACTCGCTGGAGTTCATCGAGAACGTCAAGATCGACCTGTTCCCCGATGAAATCTACGTGTTCACGCCGAAGGGCGAGATCTTCGAACTCCCCGCCGGCTCGACGCCCGTGGATTTCGCTTATGCGATTCATACCGATGTCGGCAGCACCTGCGTCGCCTGTCGCATCTCGCGCCGGCTCGCACCACTGAGCGAGCCCCTGCAAAGCGGCCAGACCGTGGAAATCATCACCGCGCCGGGCCATAAGCCGAATCCCGCCTGGCTCAGTTTCGTCGTTACCGCCAAGGCGCGCACGAGTATCCGCCATTTCCTGAAGAGCCAGAAAAAGTCCGAATCCGTCGCTCTCGGCCGCCGCCTGCTGACCAAGGCACTGGCCAGCTTCGGCGCCAGCCTCGACTCCATTTCCAAGGAAGCCATCGCCAGGACGCTCGAACAATTGCGGCTGGATTCGCTGAACAAGCTCTTCGGCGAAGTCGGCCTCGGCAACCGCATGTCGCATACCGTGGCCCAGCGCCTGATAACCTTGAACGAAAATCCCACCAGGGTGGAGTTGGAAAGCAATCTGCTCGTAAGCGGCGGAGAAAGTTCGGTAATGAATTACGCCCGCTGTTGCAGACCGATTCCGGGAGACCGCATCGCCGGTCATATCAGCTCGGAGCGGGGGCTCGTGATTCATACCGATGATTGCAACAACATCGCGGAACTGCGAAACGATCCGGAAAAGTGCGTCGAAGTGAGTTGGGATCCTGAAGTCCAGGGCGAGTTCACGGTCGAGGTCAAGGTCGAACTCGAACATCAGCGCGGCATCATCGCCATCCTGGCCACCGCCATCACCGGCGCCGAAGCGAATATCGAGAAAATCAGCACGGTCGAGCGCGACGCCCACTTCAGTATCGTCAATCTGTTGATCAATGTGAAAAACCGCGTGCATCTGGCGCGGGTCATGCGCAAGATCCGCATGATCAAGGCGGTGACCTGGGTGACCAGGGTCAAGGGCCGCAAGACTCGCCGGTCGTCCGGCCGCGCCGAAACCATTACTCATTAACCGCGGCAAACAGGTCCGCGCACAATACGGGAGAACTTCCATGCCCGCATCACAAGTCATTCAAACCGGCAACGCGCCGCAGGCGATCGGCCCCTATTCCCAGGCCGTGCGCTCGGGCTCGCTGGTATTCCTCTCCGGTCAGGTTCCGCTCGACCCGGCGACCATGCGGCTGGTCGAGGGTGGCATCGTGGAACAGACCGAACAGGTATTCGACAATCTGGCGGCGGTCGCAGCCGCGGCGGGACTGAGCCTCGACAATGCGGTCCGCATGACGATCTACCTGACGGATCTCGGCAACTTCAAGACCGTCAACGAGATCATGGCGCGGCGTCTCGCCGCGCCTTATCCGGCCCGGGCAACTATTGGCGTCGCCGCTTTGCCGGCGAACGCGATGGTCGAGATCGACGCGATATTGAGCGATTGAATTAGTGTGCTGTCTCGCAATTATGTTGCATTTCAGAGCGTGCCTGAAGCGTCAATGCAAGGCGCCGTCCGCCAGTATTGGCAAGGGCGGCAACGCCGCAGTGACGCTTCAGGCGCGCTCCCGAAGGGCGCGCCCCCCGCAGTCTGTGGCCGCGTTGCGGCTCTTGGCAATGGGAGTCGCCATTCCCTGCGAACCGCGCCTTGCCACAAACTGCGGGGGGCACACTGAAATGCAACATAATTGCGAGACAGCACACTAACCGCCCGCTTCCACATGACCGGCCAGTCACTGGACCAGATTCCCATTGATCGCCTTACCGGCGTCGGTTCGAAAATGAAGGCCAAGCTGGCCGACCTCGGTATCGAAAGCGTCCAGGATCTGCTTTTCCATCTGCCGTACCGCTACGAGGACCGCACCCGCATAACGCCTATCGGGCAAGCGTTCTTCGGCGATTGCGTTCAGGTCCAGGGCGAAATCGTCGACAGCGGCGTCCAGTTCGGCCGCCGCCGCAGTTTTCGCTGTGTCGTCAGCGACGGCTCCGGCATGCTCGCCATCCGCTTCTATCATTTCAACGCCATGCAGCAAACCCGGCTCGCCAGAGGCAAGTTGATTCGTTGCTATGGAGAAGTGCGCTACGGCCGCAGCGGAATCGAGATGTATCATCCCGAATACCGCATCTTGTCCGGCGCGGTTGACGCTGACGCGGT
>JANQSV010000314.1 GCA_028279115.1 Pseudomonadales bacterium | reverse complement strand
GACCCAACTCGACGTCTGGATGAGCCATGGCGACAAGGTCACCGCGGCGCCGCCGGGATTCGCCGTGGCGGCCGCGACGGAAAGCGCCCCGGTCGCGGCGATGGCCGACGACGAACGCGGCTTGTACGGCCTTCAATTCCACCCCGAGGTCACCCATACCGCCCAGGGCCAGCGCATCATGGAGCGTTTCGTCCATGAAATCTGCGGCTGCGGATCGCTCTGGACGCCGGCCAACATCATTGAAGACGCGATCGCCACGGTGAGGGAGAAAGTCGGTGCGGACCAGGTCTTGCTCGGGCTTTCGGGCGGAGTCGATTCGTCGGTCGTGGCGACCCTGCTGCATCGGGCCATCGGCGATCAACTCCAGTGCGTGTTCGTCGATAACGGCCTGCTGCGGCTGCATGAAGGCGACCAGGTCATGGCTGCG
Source organism: Pseudomonadales bacterium (assembly GCA_028279115.1). Taxonomy (GTDB): domain Bacteria; phylum Pseudomonadota; class Gammaproteobacteria; order Pseudomonadales; family Pseudohongiellaceae; genus UBA9145. Next base: position 1,836 of record JANQSV010000314.1, on the reverse strand, counting down.
TTCGCCGCCAACATGGGAATTCGGGTGATCCGCGCCAACGCCGAAGAACTCTTCCTCGAGCGTTTGCGGGGCGTGGCGGAGCCCGAGGCCAAGCGCCGCATTATCGGCAATACATTCATCGAAGTATTCGAACAGGAAGCCTCGCGTCTGCCCGATGTGCGCTGGCTGGCCCAGGGAACGATTTATCCCGACGTGATCGAATCCGCCGGCGCCCGCACGGGCAAGGCGAGAGTGATCAAATCGCATCACAATGTCGGTGGGCTGCCCGAGGCGATGAAACTCGAATTGCTCGAACCTTTGCGCGAACTGTTCAAGGACGAAGTGCGAAAACTCGGCCTTGAGCTTGGATTGCCGTACAAGATGGTTCATCGCCATCCTTTTCCCGGACCTGGCTTGGGGGTGCGTGTGATCGGTGACGTGCGCAAGGAATATTGCGACATTCTAAGGCGGGCGGATGCGATCTTTATCGAAGAACTGCATCGCGCGAACGTCTACGGTAAAGTCAGCCAGGCATTTGCGGTGTTCATGCCCGTCAAGTCGGTAGGAGTTGTTGGAGATGCCCGCCGTTACGCCTGGGTTATAGGCTTGCGCGCGGTCGAAACGGTGGACTTCATGACCGCGCGCTGGGCGCGGCTGGATGCCGAGCTGCTGGAGGTGGTCTCCAGCAGAATCATGAACGAGATTCCCGAGGTTTCACGGGTGACTTACGATATTTCGAGTAAGCCACCCGCTACCATCGAGTGGGAATAGTCCGGATTCGCCGAATCAGACTTTTTCGTTCTTTACCGCGACAAAGCCGGATTGGCCCTTGCCCTTCGCCCGGCGCACGGTATAGCCGTACAATCCCAGATTGAATTTGCGATCGTCTTCCAACCCGGCCAGCGCCGAGACGATCCTGTCGGCAACGGGATCCGTTTCCGTAACTTCCCTGGCCTGTCTCAAGAGCCATTTGCTGAAAGCGTCTTCGGCGAGATCGTCGCCGATCGACTTGCGCAAAGCGTTCAATTTTCTGATTTGACCCTTGGTCAACGTACTTTCGTCAATAGACATAATAGTCTCCTGTTTATTTGCCGTATTGGCTGGGTAATTTGATCTCAAAAACACCAAGCGATGGTATAGAGGTTACAATCGGGGCGCAAGAATACTTCAGTTTGAGAAACGCATCAAGCGTTGATGATGGCAAATAAACTTTTCCCATTTCAAGAACTCGTAAATGTTCTCATCCGACTTTGCGATGCAATTCAGCCACGACTTGGCCGTGGCATGGAAACGTTGCGGTCAGACTGAGTTCGCCGATTCCATGACGATTTCCAGTGGCCGGAACCTTGGTTGATTTATTTCAAAAAATTGAAATTTTGCGAAATTCAGCGATTGCTTCGTTGCTGCGACTGCCTGATCAAGTACACTTGGATTCCCATGGTTTATTCGGGCTAACGCTGAGATGTGGTCGTCGCTGATCGTCAAGCAGGCGCCGCGCGCCGGCTGGAGTTCCCGCCGACCGCCGCGGTCGGTCCCGAAGCAAGTCCCGTGAGCGCGCCGAATGCTCAAGCCCGGAAGGACGATGTGCGTTTCATGCAAGTCGCGCTCGGACTCGCGCGCGAAGCGCAGGCGCTCGACGAGGTTCCCGTGGGCGCGGTGCTCGTCAGCGATGGCGAGGTGATCGGCCAGGGCCATAACCAGCCCGTCAAGGCGAGCGACCCTACCGCTCACGCCGAAATCGAGGCGTTGCGGCAGGCGGCGCGCGAAGCCGGCAACTACCGCCTTCCGGGAACAACGCTGTACGTAACCATAGAACCCTGCGCGATGTGCGTCGGCGCCATGATCCACGCCCGCGTG
>JANQSV010000284.1 GCA_028279115.1 Pseudomonadales bacterium | reverse complement strand
ACCTGCGCGTCGAGATCGGTTTCGAAGTTGTCCCGCACAGCCGCCGGCACATCGGGATTCTCGGTCCGGATTACCGCCGCCAATTCGAATTGCTCCTCGCCGAGTCCGCGGAAATAGCCGAAACCTTCGGAACCGGGCACCAGGAGGTCGATATTGCCGTCGCCGTCGAGATCGGCGATGTCGCGCACGAATTGCACATTTTCCCGATCGGGCAACGCGGCGATCAGTTCCCAGGCGAACAATTGCCGGATGTTGCCGGCATATCCAGCCACTCCGGCCGCCAGACTGTATACGCCGTCGCCGGCGTAAAGCAGCAATTCCTTGCCGGGTTCGGGCCGCAGGTCGGCGAAACCGATGGCGATGATCTCGCTCTTGATTTCGATCCGCGCGGGTTCGGATTCGAAACCGCCGCCCGGCAGTTGATGGTGGACAAGCAGTTCCCGGCCGATTCCCGGTCGGAATTCCGCGTGCAGCAGGTCGGCCAGGCCATCGCCGTTCAGGTCTTCGGCGATCAGATCTTCCCAGTCTTCCTCGCGCTGCAATTCGAACGCGATGTAGTTCTGGGCGGCGGCCGCGCCGCAGGTCAGAACAGCCGCCGCGTACAATGCGGCCCGCAGCAAGCCGCCGACTCTCCTGTCATTCCGCGGAAAGCCAAGCCCCCTAACTTCGTCATTCTGCGCGAAGCGAAGCGGAGTCGCAGAATCTCCGTGGCATTCCGACGAGATTCTGCGACTGCGCGCAGAATGACAGTAGTAGCCAGCAGCCTTCATTGCGCTTCCTCCGTCAACTCGCCGTAACCGGTGGTGAAATTCAGAAGACCCAGGATCGAATGGGACTGCTCTCCATTGCTGCGCTCATACGAGTATATGGAAAACAGCCAGAAATCCAGCACGTCCAGGCTGGCGGCGTCAGGGCTCAGGCTCGAACGGTATTGCAGCAGCGGGCCCAACGCGATGCGGCTGATGCGCCGGCCCGGATCCCACAATTCCACCTCGACCCGGCGCAGGGATCGGCCGTCGTAAACATCGAACGTCACCTCGCTGCCGAGTTCGTGTTCGCGATTGAGGCGGCTGACGAGTTCCTGGGCCGATCCGAAACCGGTCCCGTCCAGCGCGAGAATCCATTGCCCCTCGCGGACGCCCGCGGCCGGCAGCGGACTGCCGGGAAACAACTCGACCACGAGGGCCCCCGCCCTGGATGGCTCGCCCGCCACATCGATCATTTCGGTGCGATAGCCGGCCCGCGTAGCAACCGGGTCAACCCGGTACAACTCCCGGGGACCCGCGTTCGCCGCGATTTCGCGGCCGTTGACGCTTGCGGACAATACCGTCGTATCGCGCCGCAAGTTGAACTCGTACGGCGCCTCCTGGTGCGGCATTCGCTGGATGGCGAGCATGGCGTCGGGGCTGTTGGTTTCCATTTCGTCAATGGCGAGAATGACGTCGCCCGCCTGAATCCCCGCTGAATCCGCCGGGCCGTTGGCCGCGACCTCCATCACGCGCACGCCGGGCAATACTTCCACCGCGGCAAGCGAATCGCTTTCGTTGACCGCGACCTCGAGACCGAAATCCACGAGCAGGCCGGCGTCGTCCTGCCGGACCGCGAGTTGCTCCGGCGAGAGATTGATCGCGGGAACGAGCCGCGCCGGCTCGTATACCGTACAAGCGCAAGTCAGAACCGCGAGTATGATCGGCAAAAAGCGCACGACTTCCCTACAAGCTGCGCCGCTGCGCCACAAACAGGGCGGCAAGCGCGAATATCAACAGCGAGACCGCCGGCGCCCACTCATTGAAAACGAAGAACCTGTCTTCCACCAGCACGTCGGAAAATCCCCGCACCAGCCTCGACACTTCCCTCAGATACGACTGATCGAGCAGGGACGGATGAAAAGTCGCATACAGATACCAGGCGCGCTCGCCGAGCAGGGCCTTGAAGATATCCATGGTCAGGGTCGCTCCCAGCGCCAGGGTCACCGCCTGGGTTGCCGACTGGGCCGCAACCGAAACCAGCATGCCGAAGGCGATTACCGCCGGCAGCGGGATCACCGCCATAAGCAGGCCCAGGTGAATCTCGTAAAGTATCTCGTCCTCGCCGATCAGTTCGAAACCGTCTTCGACCACCGGCCCGAAATCCCAGAAAAAGGCGCTGCCGGCCCAGGCCGCCAGACCAAGCAGGACCAGGGCCAGCAAACCCAGAATATGCAATTGCAGCAATTTCGCCAGCACGATGCTTCCGCGTCCGGCGCGCCGGATCAGCACATGCCGGATCGTTCCGGTATCGCGCTCGCTGCTGAAATCGTACGCGGCCAGGGCAACCAGAAACAGGGCCAGAATCGTGAGACCGGTATTCATGCCGTCGACGAAATGCCCGTAGGCGTTCTGCGCCTGGGCGAGTTCGAAGGAATCGGCGCCGATGAGTCCGGCGCGGGCCTGCTGGCCGGCCTGGTTCAGCCAGACCAGCAGAAATCGCGCCAGACACACGAGCGCCGGCGCCAGCAATACGATTTTCGCCGCCAGACTGTAGCGCGACAGAAACAACTCGAGCCGCAGGGCCGCCAGCAGATTGCTCATGAATCGCCTCCGGCGGTCAGCTCGCGGAAGAAATTGTCAAGCGAGGCGCGTTGCCGGATCAGTTCGCAGACCGGCACCTCGTGCTCCACCAGAAATGACACGAGTTGTTCGCTGTTCCATTCGCGCAGGCGCATTTTCAGATGCGTAGACGAAAGTTGCTCCAGGTCCGTTACACGGCTGTCTTGTTCGAGTAGCTGCAAGGCAAGCCCGGTTTGCGTGCTATGCAGGACGATGCGCGAGCCCGAATCCGCCAGCAGGTCGCGCAATCCGCCCGAAGCGGCGATGCGGCCTTCGTGCAGGACCGCGACATGACTGCAAACGCGTTCCAGGTATGGCAACTGGTGGCTGGACAACAGGAAACTGGCGCCCGTTTCCCGATTCAGATCCGCGATCAGATCGAGCACCTGGTCGACTCCGCCGGCATCGAGGCCGTTGAACGGCTCGTCGAGCAAAATCAGCCGCGGTTCGCCAAGCAGGGCCTGGGCGATCGAAACGCGCCGCCGATTGCCGAGCGACAATTGCCGGATGCGATAACGCGTATAGTTTTCGATACCGAGCAGACGCTCGACTCCGGCGCAACTGCGCCGCGGCCGCGGGCAAAGCAGCCGCGCGTGTTCGAGGCATTGCCGCACGGTCAGATGCGGCGGCACGCTCGGGCTGTCGAAGATCGCCACGACATCGCCTTGCAAACGAAAAAGCTCGGCGGGGCTACGCCCAAGCACCGACACTTCGCCTTCCTGAAAGCCTTGCAGCCCGAGCGCGCATTCGATAGTCGTGGTCTTGCCCGAGCCGTTCAGCCCGACGAGACCGAACACCGCCTCGGCGGGCAATTCAAGGTCGACGCCGTGCAATACGGCCACGCCGCCATAGCGCTTGCGCAGCCCGCGCACGCGCAATGCGGGATTCGGCGTATTCACAAGGGGATCATATCGAATGGCCGATGCCGTCGAATCGAGCGGGCGAGGCGCGCCTCGCCCCTGCAACTCCCTTCGCGCCAGCCATTCGATACAGGCTCCGTTTACAAGTGCGTCAGTCTACGAACAGATCTTCCACCAGGACTTCCTGGACCCGGCCGAACTGTTCAAGTTCCGCCACGTCGATGACGGAAAGGTCGCCGACGACGGAGATCAGCTTGGCCCGATCCTTGACATGCTCCTGCTGGAATTGCAGCAGGTCGTCCATGCCTGCCTGCTGCAATTCCGCATAGCGCTGCCGCCGCGGGTCGCCTTCGAGGCCGAGCCGCTCCCAGGCGCGCACCGCTCCGATCACTTGCCGGAAACCGAGCTTGGAAGTGCGGTAGCGGTTGAGCATGGAGTCGACCGCCTCATCGAAGCGCTCGTCGGCGACGGGCATGGTGTCGATCAGATTGATGAAAGCGGTCAGTGCTTCGGCGGTCTTGTCGGTCTGGGTGCCGATGACGCCGAGCATGAGGTTCTGGTCGTTCAAGCGACCGCCCTGGGCGTAAAACGCCGCGGCCGAGTACGCCAGCGCCCGCGCTTCGCGCAATTCCTGGAACACCACGCTGGACATGCCGCTGCCGAAATAATTCGTATAAATCGAAGACAGCACATTGTCGCTTTCATCGTAGACGCCGTCGGCGAACTCGATCCGCACCTGGGCCTGGGCGGTTTGCTGATCGACCACATAGAGTTCGGTTCCGTCGATTTCGCGCGCCCGGCGGAAACGGTACTCCGGCGGCTCCCGCAAGTCGGCGCCGGACTGCAAGTGGCGGCGCACGATTTCGGCCACGTCCTCCAGCGGCAGCGAACCGGTGTAGGCAATGGTCTGCTCGTAGCCGAGCAGGCCGGCGGGCAGGGCCAGCAATTCATCAAGACCGGACTGCATGATTTCCTCGCTGGTCAGCGATTCGAGCATGGGCGATTCCGCGCCATAGCGGTTGTACAGGTACAGCGCCCGGGCGATGGCCGGCGGCGACTGCTTCTGGTCCTGCCGGGATTTCAGGACGATGCCTTTCAGTTGCGCCAGCGTGTCCTCGTCGGAAACCGGCGCGCGCACGAGCTCCAGCATCAGCGCCAGACTGTCCTCGAATTGATCGTCGAGCCCGGACAATCTGAAACTCGAGGAATTCTCGCCCACTTGGAAGCCGAACTCGCTGCCCATGCGATACCATTCCTTTTGCAGCTCCTCATTGCTCATGGAAGCGCTGCCGGCCACATCCATCAGCGCCGCAGCCAGACTCAACCTGCCGTTTTCCTCCAAGCCCGCGTCGACGCCGATCGAGAAGGTGAACAGGTCATTGAGCGGGTTCGGCGCGTAATACAATTGCACGCCGTCGGCGAGATCGAGAATGCGGTAATCCCGGTCCTGCTCGATGAACACCGGCTCGATGGGAGCGGCTTCCATCGCCAGGATGCGGGAAGCGAATGCCGACTGGCGGGTGGGATCGATCTCGACCGGATCGATGACGGGTTTTTCCACCGGCGGCACTTCGTGTTGCGCGTTGACCTGGTGTACGACAACGTATTCGCCGCCGAAATAACGGTTGGCGGCTTCGACCACGTCAGCGCGGGTCAAGCCGCTCATGCGCTCGAGTTCGGCGACGCGGTGATCCCAGTCGACGCCGCGAATGAAGGAATCGCGCATGCGCACGACCCGGGCGTTGTTGGATTCGAGGCCGGCTTTTTCGTTCTTGGCAAAGTCATTGACGATCGCGGCGATGATCCAGTCCTCGAACTCGCCGGCCTTGACGATCTCGATCTGCTCCAGCAGCAATCGCTCGACTTCTTCCAGGGTCTGATCCTGCTTGGGCACGCCCCACAGCAACTGATAACCGGCATCGTTGAGAAAAGCCGGCGACGAGCCGGCCTGGGCCACCTGTTGCTGCTGGTTCAGATTGAGATTGATGAGTCCGGCGGTGTTATTGTCGAGAATCATGTCGACGAGACTCAGAGCCTCCATGTCGGGATCGCCATACGGCGCCGTGGGAAAGGCGATCTGGACCTGCTCCTCGCCGGGATATTGCACCGTGTCGCGGCGCACGCCGTCGAGCGGCGGATCGTTCCACGGTCCGGTCTCGGGCAGCTCGCGCGGCTCCCAGTGGCCGAATTTCTCGGCGATCAGTTCGATCGTCGAGGGAATGTCGATGGCGCCGCTGATGAAGATGCCCATGTTGTTCGGCACATACCAGGTGTCGAAATAGTCCTGGATATAGACCAGGGAGGGATTCTTCAGATGCTCGACGGTGCCGATGGTGGGCTGCTGGCCGTAAGGATGAACCGGAAACAGCAATTCGTTGAGGGCGGTGTAGATGATGAAACCGCGGTTGTCGAGAGAGCGGTTCTTTTCCTCGTAAACGGTTTCGAGTTCGGTGTGGAACAGGCGGAACACCGGATTGACGAAACGATCCGATTCGATCTCCGCCCATTGCCGCAGGCGGTTGGCGGGCAGACTCACCTTGTAAACGGTTTCCTCGTTGGAAGTATGAGCGTTGAGGCCGGCCGCGCCCATGCTGTTGTAGAGCTTGTCGATTTCATTGGGAACCGCGTATTGCGCCGCCTCCTGGGCGGTGGCGTTTATTGCGGCGTATATGGCGGCGCGCCGCTGCGGATCCTCGGTTGCGAAATGTTCTTCGTACAACTCGATGATGCGCTCGAGATGAGGCGCTTCGGCTTCGTAGTCGAGCGAGCCCAGATTGCGATTGCCCTTGAACAGCAGATGTTCGAGGTAGTGCGCCAGACCGGTGGCGTCGGCGGGGTCGTGCTTGCTGCCCGCCCGCACGGCGATTTCCGCATAGAAGCGCGGCTCTTCATGATTCTCGGTCAGATAGACGAGCAGTCCGTTGTCGAGCCGAAAGATGTGGGTGTCCATTTGATCGAGCGGATTGGGCTCGTTGACGCGGGTGTAACCCGGCGAGGCGGCGCCGGTTTCCGCCTCCGGAGCGGAAGTTTCGGGCGCTGAGGCCGGATCGCCGCAGGCGGCGAAAAGCAGCATTCCCAGGCAGGCGATGATGTAACGCAATACAGAAAATGAATCAGTCATTCACATGTCCCACTAAAGCAAACTTGAATCGAACCCGCATCTTAGCAGCTTTGCCGGCCTTATTCGCATACACACGGAGCTATTTGATATAAATGTCAAATGTACCCACAAGACGGAGCCGATAGGAACACCATTGCTGTCGTGGGCGCCGGGATGGTTGGCGTCTCCACCGCTATCCGGCTGCTGCGCGATGGTCATGCGGTAACGCTGATCGATCCTCTGCGGAGCGCCAGCGCGGCGAGCTTTGGCAATGCGGGAGCCTTGAACCCCAGTTCGGTGACGCCGCTGACCGTGCCCGGATTGCTGGCGAGGGCGCCGCGCCTGCTCTGGGACCGTCGCAGCCCGTTTTTCATCAGATGGCGTTACCTACCCCGTGTTCTGCCTTGGCTGATACGCTTTCTGTCGCATGCCCGGCGCTCCAGGGCCGCGGCCATTGCCGATGGCCTGAGCGCACTGGTCGCCGGATGCGTGGACGAGCACCGGGCGCTGGCGGCTGGAACGGCGGCGGAAAACCTGCTCATCGAAAGTACGTTCACCGCTCTGTACCCGGACAGAAGCGCTTTCGAGGCCGACCAATACCTGTGGAATGAGCGCAAGCGCCTTGGTCTTGGATGGCGGATACTCGAAGGCGAAAGTTTCCGGCAACTCGAACCGGAACTTGCCCGCCACGCAAGCTTTGCGGTGCGCATGGAAGAACATGGTTTTATCGCCGATCCGGGACGGTACTTGAAGGCGCTGCTGGAGCACTTTCAGTCCCTTGGCGGCGGCCTGCTCGAAGGCAATGTCGGTCAGATCGTCGTCAAAGGCGCGAAAGCGAAGGCCGTGCGGGTTGCCGGCAGAGAAATCGCCATCGGCAAGGTGGTGCTCACAGCCGGCATTCGCTCGGGCGAACTCGCCAAGCCCCTTGGGTTGAAAATCCCCATGGAGAGTGAGCGCGGCTACCACGTGGAACTGGTCGAGCCTTCGTTCACCCCCGGGGGCGTGATTCAGCTCACGGATCTTGGAATCTTCATGACGCCCATGCTCGACCGCCTGCGCTGCACAAGCATAGTCGAATTCGCCGGCTACAGGGCGCCGGAAAATACGGAAATCCATCGAATCATGCTGGACAAGATCGCTGGCGCGTTTCCCCGGCTGCGCTGGAAAAGGGTCAATTCCTGGATGGGCCACCGGCCCTCTTTGGTGGACTCGCTGCCGGTAATCGGCAGGGCCCCGGGGTTCGACAACATCTACCTGGGCTACGGCCACAGTCATATTGGCATGATGTCGGGTCCAAGAACCGGCAGGCTTCTCGCCGACGTCGTAGCCGGTAGAAAACCTGACATCGATCTTTCGCCGTTCGATGCCGGACGCTTCTCATAGGAGGAAAGCCGCAGTGCGAAGTCCCGGAATAGCGGTTGGGGGCAAGGCCGTGTACGGGGCGCGGGTCGGCATACTTATGCTCGATTCGAGATTTCCCCGCATCCGCGGGGACATCGGCAATGCCGGAACCTGGCCCTTTCCGGTCCATTACAAAGTCATTCGGGGCGCGAGTCCCGACCTGGTGGTCCGCCATCGGGCGCGGGGCCTGGTGGACGCTTTTATCGAGGGCGCCCGCGAGCTCATTGACATGGGCGTGGACGGCATCGCCACGAACTGTGGTTTTCTGGCGCTTTTCCAGCGGGAAATCTCGCGCGCTTGCCCTGAAGTGCCGGTAATGACATCGTCGCTTATGCAGTACAGCGCGATCCATCGCATGCTGCCACCGGGCAAAGAGGTCGGCATTCTGACCATATCCGCCGCAACCCTCGGCGCGGAGCACCTGGCGGCGGCCGGGGCGCCCGCAGACACCACGATCGTGGGCACGGATGACGTTGGCGAGGAACTCAGCAGGGTGATTCTCGATAGCGAACAGCGCCTGGACGTCAAGCGGGCGGAGCGGGACATGCTGAAGGCGGCGCGGATGCTCCTGGAGAAAAATCCCAAAGTCGGCGCGATATTGCTGGAATGTACCAATATGACGCCCTACAGCGCCTCTGTTGGCAGGTTCGCCAGGCTGCCTGTATTCGATATGTATAACTTCATTTGCTGGTTTCATGGCGCCCTGGCGCCCCGGGAGTTTCTTTCCTGATCGCCTGGGAATCTTGGGGAACGATGTCTTTTCCGACTCTTGCCCACAGAAACAGGCCCGACAGAACGGCAACCGCAATGGCGCACCTAGCCAGGAGAGAGAAGTCGATATAAAGGGCAACGCCCAAGCCAAGGCAAGCCAATACGATGCGCGGCAGGGAATTCAAGCGCGTGCACAGATAGCCCGTAAACGCGCCCGCCAGAAGGCTCAGGCCGCCGATGATGCATATGAGATTGCCGAGAATGGCCAAGACCGTCCCCTCCATCCTGAGTTCCGGCACAAACAGATAGCTGAAGCCCACAAAGTAGCCGGCCACGGCCATGCGGCATGCCTGCAAGCCTGTTGCCAGCGGGTTGGATTTTGCGATCCCGGCGGCCGCATAGGAAGCGATCGACACTGGCGGTGTCGCATCGGCCAGAATCGCAAAGTAGAACACGAACAGATGGGCCGCAAGCACCGGCACTCCGAACTCATTGATCAGCAGCGGTGCGCCGATGGCGGCGGTAATCACGTAGGCCGGGGTGGTGGGAACACCCATGCCCATCACCAGGGTCATCAGCATGAGCGCCAGCCCCGCGCCCCACAGGCGCCCTCCGGAGATCTCGGCGATCACCGCGCTGAAGGAGATCACCAAACCCGTTTTCGTGAGCACGGCCACCAGCATCGCCGCGCCCGCACAGGCTATCGCGATCGGCGCGGTGTTCCGGCCGGCCGTATCGAACAGGGAAACAAACTGCGACAGGGACAATCGCGTGCGCTTGACGGAGCCGGCAACCACGACCGTAGCGACGATGGAGCAAAATGCCGACCAATGGGGCGAATACCTGAGTACAAGCATGACGATCAGGACGCCGATCGGCAGCAGGAGGAACAGATCCCTGGCGACTTCGGGAAGTTTCGGCAGTTCCTCCTCGCTTATGCCCTTGAGGCCGTTCTTCTTGGCCTCCAAATGAACCGAAATCATGATCAGCGAGAAATAGCACAACGCGCCGAGCAGCGCCGCGATAATGATATCGGTATAGGGAATGCCGGTGATCTCCGACATGATGAAAGCCCCCGCGCCCATGATCGGGGGGGCGCTCTGGCCACCGACGCTGGCCGCCGTCTCGATTCCTCCGGCCACCGCCGGCCGATAGCCCGCGCGCCGCATCATGGGAATCGTGAACGAACCCGTGGTGAAAACATTGGAGGACGCGGAGCCGCTCATGCTGCCGAAAAAGGCGGAAGTGACAACCGATACCTTGGCCGGACCGCCGGCGTAGCGGCCGGCGATCAATTCCCCGCCCCGGCTGAACAACCGCCCCACGCCGCTCGCCTGTATGAAGGCGCCGAAGGCGATGAATATCGCCACCATGGTGGAGGCAATCCCCGTGATGCTGCCGAAAATTCCCTGACCGCTGAACAGATACATGGTTTCGACGATCTCCACGAACTCGATATCCCTATAGTGAAGAATCCCGTACATGTATTCGGTCAGAAACAGGTAGGCCAGCCCGATCAGCACCATGCCCGCGAGTATGGGCGACACGGCCCGCCGCAAAGCCTCAAGCATCAGGACGGTCGCGATGGTCCCCATCGCCAACTCGACCGGCAATACGGGATCGATCCCTTCCAGGCGGAGATTGATTCGGTCCGCCTGGCACCAGGAGTACAGAAACGGCAAGGTGGCCACCGCGAACAGCAACAGGCCGGCCACGCCGGGCACATAGGCGGAATTTTGCGCATCCTTGCGCTTCAGCGCCGGAGTGATCAGAAAGATCAGCGGCAGCATGAACAACAAGTGAATCGACCGCTGCGTCCTGGGCTCGAAATAGCCGATGGCGGTGCTGTACAGATGAAACGCGGTCGCCGCCACGGACCAGGAGACAATAAAGATCGGCAGCAGCTTCCCGCAGATCCGTCCGCCATCGGTTGCCGTCATCTATTGCTCCGCGAAATGGGCGCCGCCCGCGTCACCGCTTGCATCGCCACCTGAATGTCGGCCCTCTTCCCCATAGTACCGCAGGGCGCCCGGATGCACGTCGGCGGGAGCCGTTTCCGGATCGAGAGTGCAATCGAATACGGCCGCACTGCCATGCACCGCAACAAGATTCTCTTGATTCTCGCACAAGGACCGCGTGATGCCATAGACCGTATGATCGGGCATCCGGCGGTGCACCAACAGCGCGGTTTCCATCTTGATGGTTTGGATGTCGTCCTGATCGGCGGCGTAAGCGCCTGCCGCGATAAACCCCCTCCCGAGTCCATAGGTGTCGCGCAAGACTTCCAGCATCGCGTCGGAAAACGGCAAAAGTTCGAATTCGCGCGACTGCGACATATCTATCACCGCAGCCGCCGGAACGCCCTGATTGATAAAAAGATAGTCAACCTGGCCATCCTTGAATTGGGAGCTCAACTCGAAAATATTTCCGTGATTGATCTTGAATCCGCGCCTTCTCCGCAGTTCCTCGTAACTGGTTTCATGGAACTCCATAAGCCAGGAAAACACCCTTTCATCCGAGGAACCCGCTTTCGTCACGCCGATATTGATGTCCTCCGCTATGGTGAAGATGTCTTCTATCGAGCGGTACTCCGCATCCCCGGCGCGCAGAAAGTGGGTATAAATGTCGGAAAAACTCATGCCGATCATGGTTACGTCCGGGTGGGGGTTGCCCTCGTACAAGGCCGTGCCCGCCACCGCCTGATAGGTCAGGGCATCGAGCCCCCATCCCAGTTGGCTGCGTCCCGCCTGGATCTTGGTGGCGTTGACGGTGCCGCCTCCCGGAACCACCTTCAGGCTCAGCCCGGGGTTATCGCGATGGATGAACTTGGCAAGACCCGCCGCCATGGTGTACCAGCCGCCCCCCACCTGGCCGGTGGTCCACTCCATGGACTGGGGCCGTTCGCCGGAACACCCCGGGAGCAGCAACATTCCGGCGACCGCCAGCAGGCACAGGATGGCCGCAACGGCTTTCCTCATCATCGCGCTTCCCGGCAACAAGACGGCGCTCCAGGCCTCATGCGACCCACTCCGAGACCGGCGCTTCGGCATCCTGCAAAGGCTGGCTGACAATGTCCACCAGCGTGGGGCCATCGTGCGCGACCGCTGCCTTCAGTACGTTCTCAAGCTCCTTGGGATCTTCAACCCGCCAGGATTTCACTCCGAAAGCCTCGGCCACCTTGGCGTGATCGGTGGAGCTGAAGTCAACGGAGAAATAGCGCTCGTCAAATCCACTCTTTTGGCCCGCCTTGATCCATCCGTACGCGCTGTTGGAGATCACCAGGAGCGTCACTGGAATATTGTGCCTTGCAATCGTCTCCAATTCACCCGCGGTAAAACCAAAGCTGCCGTCGCCCATCACCGCCACACACTTGGAATCGGGGCGGCCGAAATACGCGCCCACCGCCGCCGGCAGCGAGTACCCCAAGGCGCCGTGCGCCCGGTTGGTGAGGAAGTGCCGCCCCGATTTCTTCCACTTGTAATAGGCCGAAAGATAAGGGCAAGGCGTGCCCGCATCCGCAACAATGGTGACATCGTCCGGAAGAACCTTCTGCATGGCGGCTATGGTGCGCTCGGGCAGTATGGGCGACACATCGGACCCGGCCAGCGCATCGAACCTGGCGTACTTCGCCTCGACCACGCCGGCGACGCACCGTTTCGCGTCGTTCAGCGCATCCTCGTCGGCCTTGGGCAGCAACTCGCACAAGGCTCGCAAAACGAGCTTTGCGTCGCCGACAATTGCGGCGTCGGTTGGATATATGGCGCCGACAACCGCCGGGTCGATGTCGATATGCACAATACCGCAGTCGCCGCCCACCTTCGGATAGCGCCAGAGTTCGGTGGTCACCGAGCCGAGCCGGCAGCCTATGGCGACAATCAGGTCGGCCTCCCGCACGATCGCCCGGGTTTCCCTGACCCCGCCGTTACTGCCCACCACACCCGCCGCCAGCGGATGTTCGGACTGAATGATTCCCTGTCCACTGATGGAAGTGGCGACCGGCGCCGCGATGGTTTCCGCCAGTTGCCGGACCTCGTCAAACGCTCCGGACACAACCGGACCGCCGCCACACAGGATCAGCGGCCGGTTCGATTGTCTGATGCGTTCGACCGCGTTGAGGATGGCCCGCGGATCGCCCCCCATCCGTCCCGCGGGATAGTTTCCCAACGCCCCATCGCCCCAGATCTCGGACGCGTCCACTTCGGCTTTTTGCACGTCGAAGGGAAAGCCCAAATGAGCCGACCCGGGCACGCCCGTGGTCATATGGCGAAAAGCCGCCCGGATTTTCGAGGGCAGCTCGCCCGCGGTATCGACCACCGAATTCCATTTGGTGACCGACGCGAACAGATTCTTCATGTCCAACTCGGTCAGCGGATACTTGCCGCGGGAGCCCACGCCCACATCGCTGTTCATGGCCAGAATCGGAATCGACGATTCGCCGGCTTCTATGAGGCCCGGCAAGATGTAGGTTGCGCCGCCGCCGCTCGGCCCTTCGCATACCCCCACCTTGCCGCTGACACGGGCGTAGCCGTCCGCCATATAGGCGGCGCTGCGCTCGTCGCGGGTGAGCACGTGCCTGATATTGTGGTCCAGCCGGTACATGGCGTCGTAGAAAGGCAGGGTGGTATCCCCGCACAAGCCGAAAACAACCTCGACGCCATGGCGTTCAAGCATGCGCACCATGGCCTCGCCACCCGTCAGCTTATTGGACATCTCCGGACTTCTCCCTTGTTTTGCCCGATGCGGGCTTTCACAAGCTTCATCGCATCACGGCGCTTTGAAAGCGTTGAAGTTTGTCCCGGTCCACCTCCACGCCCAGTCCGGGGCCCTTGGGCACCAACACCTTTCCATGCCGCACCGGAAAAGGCTCCGAGAGGATATCTTCCTTCAGGTAGTAGGTGGGCATATAGAACTCGCATCCCAGGGGCAGGCTCTCAACCGCGGCGCACAAGTGGGCGCCGGCGGCCTGGGCAACGCCAGTCTCGAACATGCAACCGCCATACACGGCAATACCCGCCGCCCTGGCGATCGCCGCGACTTCCAGGGCGCGCCTGATGCCCCCGCTTTTCATGATTTTCAAGCTGAAGACGTCCGCGACACGCTGCTGCGCGCACAAGAAAGCCTCATGCACTCCAAAGATCGACTCATCGGCCATCAGCGGCGTGTCCAGCGCTCTCGTCAGATCGGCCATTGCCGTTCGGTCGGCCCGCGGCACAGGCTGTTCTATGAACGACAAGTGAAACGCTTCCAGATCCCGCAATCGCGGCAGCGCCTCGTAGGGTTGCAGGCTCTGGTTGTAGTCCACGCGCAAATCCACGTCGGAATAAAGGGAGCGCAGCTTCTCCAGACGCATAAGGTCAAACCGGCGCCCGGCAAACCCGGTTTTCACTTTCAGGATTCTGAGGCCGTCCTCATACATGGCGGCGACCTGTTCGAGGTCCCGGTCAAAATCCCGGTCGGCGACCGAAAAACTGAGTGGAATCCGGTCCCTGCATCGTCCGCCAAACAGTTCCGCGACGGGTACGCCAAGCAGCTTGCCGACAATATCAAGCAAGGCCGTCTCCAACGCCGCCTTGGCTTCATTGGCGTCGACAATCACTTGATCCGCGCGAGTCATGATTGATGCGACCCGCAACGGATTCGCACCCAGAACCTCGGGGCGCAAGTAGTTGTGCAGCGCCGAGGCGCTGGCTTCCATGGTACCGGTAAACACCGACCAGGGCGCGGCCTCGCCCCAGCCGACCACCCCGCTGTTGGTGACGAGTTCCAGAATCACGCTCCTGATGCTGGCTACATCGCCGCTACCTTGGGAATGTACCGTATGGACGGGCAATCCCACCAAGTGAACGGACATGCGCTCGATCGCAACGTCTTCATGCACCGCCATCGCGCGTTCTCTCTGAATCGGCCCGGGCCCGGGAACGCCGCACGACCCTTTCGCGCTCTAGATTTCTCCAAAGTCCAGATTCAGCCGAACGTAATAGAATCCGCCGCTAAATCCGGCCGGCGATGCAACCGGGTAGGTGTTTCCGAACGCATTGGCGGTAAACGCCTCTGTCGGAGTGCTGTCGAACAAGTTTTGCGCGCCGACCACGAGCTCGATTTGATCGGACAAGGCATAGGCGCCCTCCAGATCCACGACGATCTGGGAATCGAGGTCGGTGCGCCGGGCGAGATTCAGATAGTACTCGGTAAAGGGGCCGTAGTAGTTGACCCGCGCCAATCCGCGAAACCGGCCCTGACGGTGGCTGACAGTGACGTTGCCTTGCACGTTGGGGATATCGTTTTCGATTGTCGCGCGCCGCCAGGAATCCAGCGCCGGCCCCTGACGCACCACTTCGGTGTCGTTGAAATTGACCGCTGCCGTGAGTTCCGTATCTCCCGGGGAAGCGAGTTCCAATGGCAGCGACGCCATCAGATCGACTCCTTCGGTTCGCGTGTCGAAATCGTTCGTGAAGAAACGAACGCCCGCGAATTCGTTGGCATTGGTGAATCCAAGGCCAAAAAGCGTCGCGCGGTCGGAGTCGGTGAGCGTGGTGGCGCCTGTTTGCGCGATCCGGTCGGTCACATCGATTCGATAGTAGTCCACAATCAGACTGAAGGCGTCGGTTTCCCAGATGAAGCCCAGGGAGACGTTCTCGGCTTCTTCCGGCGTGAGCGGTAAAGCGAGTCCCGCGAGGCTGGGAAGTTGCCCCGCTATGGCCGGGGGCAGGAGTCCCGTCGTTGACAGCACGCCGGCCGAGTTGAATTGCACCGTGGATTGCGCGTTGACCTGCTGACCCGGTGTGGGGGCGTGGAAACCCGTCGAAACCGTGCCGCGAACGGAAAAGTCGTCGCTGATTTTGTAGAGCGCCGCCAATTTGAAATTGGTATCCGCGCCGAGGTCGGTGAAGTCCTCGTAGCGCACGGCCGCCGCAAGCGTCAAGACTGCCGTGATGTCCGTTTCAACATCCACATACACCGCTATGTTGCTGCGCGATTCAGTGAGGGAAGTGGCGGGACTGAACGATCCGAATCCCCTCGTGCCCACTCCCACGCCTGTGGTTGCGGGGCCGACCGGATCGGTGTAGGGACCGATACCATAGGATTCAATCTGTCCGGGAACCTGTTGATACTTCTCGCGGCGCCACTCGAGCCCGCCAACCACGTTGAGCGGCGAATACAGGTTGCCGACATCAAGCGCGCGGCCGAGCTGTGCGTTCGCGGTGAGCTCTTCCTGAATTCGGGAACCCGCAAGTATGGTCGTCGGGCTGTCCGGGCCGAAGGTTGGGCTTGCGTTGTTGATGGCTGTGTAAGTGACCTCGTTTTCTCCATAGGTCAGACTTACGTCATAGTCGGCGCCGCCCGCCGTCTCGCCCCGATAGCCGAATGAAGCGCCGAGATCCTGATTTTCCCCTTCAAAATCCGGGGTAATCCCGCCGGGGTAGATTTCAAGAAAAGAAAAGCAATTCGCATCGCCTGACAAAGCGCCGACGGCTGCCGCCGCCGCTCTGACAGCCGCCGAGTCCGACACGCTCGGAACCGGTATCACCGGGCAATCGCCCGAACCGTCGGAGGTTGTGTCGAACACCAAAAAGCTTGAGCCGCCCTCCGGATTGGAGACGGTGAACCAACCCGACCGAAACGGATCGCGATTAAAGAAGGGACTCAAGTTCTTTCTGTTGTTGTAGGTTGCGTATCCGTAAACTTCGTTGCCGTTGGCCAGGGAAGGGGAAACAAAATTGGCAACCAGGCTGAGATCGTCGGCAACGTCCGGATTGCCCCACCGAAAAGACGGATTCGGCACCTGCGGCCATCCGGCGTCGGCAAACGCTTGCCGGCTCGCGGGCTGCTGCGCCCGCACCGTTCTGTCGCTTTCCTTGTATTCCGCGCTCAAGGTGAGGCTGCCATCGTCGCCAATGCGAAATCCGGTGATTCCGGAAATGCGGATGGAATCGCCGTCACCCTCATAGTACTGGCCCGTTTGCGCCGTGATGCGTCTGACGTCCGGATCGTCGTTCAACCGGAAATTGATGACGCCGGCGATGGCGTCCGCGCCATATTGCGCGGAAGCTCCGTCGCGCAGGACTTCGACCGAATCCAGCGCTATCGAAGGGATATTCGATATGTCCGGCCCTTGCGTGCCGCGGTTGATGCCGCCCGAGAAATTGGGAATGTTCGCGGCGCGGTGCCGACGCTTTCCATTCACCAGGACCAGCGTCTGATCGGCGCCAAGCCCGCGCAGGTTGGGCGGCCGGACCAGGCTGGAAGTGCCGCTCAACGGGTGCGATGTGACCGAGAATGATGGAACCAGCGTGCGCAAGATGTCCTGCGTATCGATCGCGCCCTGATTCTGAAGATCTTCCGCCGGCAACACATTCACCGGAGAGGGTATGTCCGTCACGGAACCCACCACGCGTCGGGTGCCGATAATCATAATCTCTTCGATGACGTCTTCCTGGGCAAGCGCCCGTTGATAAAACGGAACCATGGCGGCAGCCAGCAGAATCACTCCGAGCCCACGCCTGAACGGAATTCGGGTTCCAATTGGCTTCTCCCTCAGCAGCCTTAAACTCTGTTTCCTGACCGTAGTCAATACAAAAGCTATCATGTTTGTATCCCCCGGCAACGCTTTGAATATTGAACTTCTATAGGCGGAATCTACCAAGCTTCCACGCATCCCACAAGGGAGATGATCCCCGTGTCCCCGCCTTTTCGAAGTACGGCGGAATCCGGTTCGGGTTCCGGCGAGCCGGAAAAGCGAACCTGATCGTGTCAGGAGACAAAACGGACAGGCTTGCCGGGGCATGTGGACAATAACCGGACTGCCTCCCCGACCTTGGCCCCGGCGGAGCCCGGTCGCGGCAGCGGCCAAGCCTGAAATCGTTCAGTTCGGCAGATTCTCGGCGGCTATCCGTTCATTGCGCAGGCGCAGACCGCCGGATTCTTCGACGCTGGCTTCGAGCACCACGTCCACGCCGTTGCGGCGGGAGTCGAGAAAGCGGTCGAGCTGGTTCAGCTGCTCAGGATTGAGTTCGCCCCGCAATTGCCGCCGGGCGCGGTCGTAGGCTTCGAGCTGGCTGTTGTACGCAGTCCGCATGCTGCCGTCGGGGCCGACCAGGGCGCCGTAATTGTTCGCTTCGGAATAGAGCTGATCGAGCAGGGTCCGCAAGGCGAGTTGCCGCGCATCGCCGCTCAGCGCCGCGCCCATGCGCGACAGCGTCTCGCCGTAGATCAGCCGCGCCGAGTCGCGATTGAGAAAATTGCTGTATTGCTGCAATTCGGCCAGTTGATCGCCGCCGAGCAGATTGGCCAGGTTTCTGCTCAAGGCATCGGCGCCGAAGAGATCGAGCGCCTGTTGCGGGGCCAGGTTGCCGGCAAGCAGGTCGGCGCGCAATTGCGAGCGCATGGATTCGAAATCGACCAGAGCGAACATCACCTGTTCCCGCTCGCCGGCGTCGAGTCCGAGTTCGGACATGAAATCGCCGTACAGTTCCGGCACCCGGGCAGCCGCGACCGCGCGCGCGGTTTCGGGATCCATCGCCGGCGCCGCGCCGGAAGCTTGCGCCGCCTGTTGCTCCCTGGCGACCTCCTCCCGCGCTTGCCGCAACATACGCTCGTAATCCGGACTGATCATCTCGCGGGTTTCCGCCAGTTCGCCGCCCAGGCTGACCAACTGGTTCCTGGCTTCCGCGAGTTGCTGTTGCAGTTCGCCCGCGCGCCGCGACAATTCCCGCCCGCGTTCGTCGGCAATCTCGGTCTGTTCGCGCAATTGCCGCTGGTAGTCGGCAACGTCCGCCTCAAGCCGCGCGTTTTCGCCGCGTAAATCCATCAAGGCGAAAGCTCCATAAGTCATAGCGCCGAAAACCGCCAGTAATGCGATAATGAGCAGGTTGTTTCTCATGACCGGCAAACACGACCAGAACCAAGCGCACAAGCTAGCACGAGCGTACAATGCTGTCAGCATGCGGGCTGGCCCCGGAACGGAAATCGGACCCGAGACCATGGACCTTGATCCCAATTCAATTCGCCGGACGATAACCGGCTGGAAATTTCGCGATGAAGGCAAGATGGCGGAGCATCTGCTGCGTCTTGCGCCTTATACCGCCGACGACGCGGAACGAATCGAATCGCACGCGGCCGCGCTCGTGCGCGCGGCGCGGGCCGACGCGGCCAATCATTCGCTGCTCGATACTTTTCTCGTCGAATACGGACTCAGCAACAAGGAAGGCATAGCCTTGATGTGCCTGGCC
>JANQSV010000094.1 GCA_028279115.1 Pseudomonadales bacterium | reverse complement strand
TTCGATTCCACCACGGCGTACATGTATTCCACCTACGAGGAAGAATGCGAGGCCAATCCCTCGTCGCGCCGGAAAATCATGGTGCTCGGCGGCGGGCCGAACCGCATCGGTCAGGGCATCGAGTTCGATTATTGCTGCGTGCATGCCGCGCTGGCGATGCGCGAAGACGGTTACGAGACCATCATGGTTAATTGCAATCCCGAAACCGTCTCCACGGATTACAACATTTCCGACCGGCTCTTCTTCGAGCCGCTCACCTTCGAGGACGTGGCCGAAATCATCGAACTCGAAAAGCCCGAAGGCGTCATCGTGCAATTCGGCGGGCAGACGCCGCTCAACCTCGTCAAGCAACTCGAAGGCATCGGCGCGCCGATCATCGGCACGCCGCCCGACGCCATCGACCGCGCCGAGGATCGCGAACGCTTCCAGCAACTGATCCGCAAGCTGAAGCTGACGCAGCCGCCCAATCGCACGGTGCGCAGCGTCGAGGAGGCGCTGAAGGAGGCGCGGGACATTTCCTATCCGCTGGTGGTGCGGCCGTCCTGGGTGCTCGGCGGCAGGGCGATGGAAATCGTCTACAACGAAGCCGAGCTGAAGCGCTACATGCGCGACGCGGTCAAGGTCTCCAAGGAAAGCCCGGTGCTGCTCGACTATTTCCTCAGTGCGGCGATCGAGATCGACGTCGACGTGGTGAGCGACGGCGAGAAAGTCATCGTCGGCGCCATCATGCAGCATATCGAGCAGGCGGGCATCCACTCGGGCGATTCCGCCTGCTCGCTGCCGCCATACAATCTGCCCGACGACGTGCGGCAGAAAATCCGCGAACAGGTTTCCGCCCTGGCGTTGGAACTCGGCGTCGTGGGGCTGATGAACGCCCAGCTCGCCTACCAGGACGGCGAGGTCTACCTGATCGAGGTCAATCCGCGGGCGTCGCGCACGGTGCCTTTCGTTTCCAAGTGCATCGGCGCGTCCCTGGCCAAGGTGGCGGCCCGTTGCATGATCGGCAAGAGCCTCGCCGAGCAGGGTTTCACGCAGGAAATCATTCCCTCCACCTTCGCCGTGAAGGAAGCGATCTTTCCGTTCAACAAGTTTCCCGGCGTGGACCCGATCCTCGGCCCCGAGATGAAGTCCACCGGCGAAGTCATGGGCGTCGGCGCAACATTCGCCGAAGCTTACGGCAAGGCGCAACTCGCGGCCGGCGCGGTCATCGAGAAATCGGGCACGGCCTTCATCAGCGTGCGGGATCCGGACAAGGTTTACGTCGAGGAAGTCGCCAACCGGCTGCTCGATCTCGGCTACAAACTGGCCGCGACCCGGGGCACCGCCAGGGTGCTGGAAGACGCCGGCATCCCGGTGAAGCGGGTCAACAAGGTCGCCGAAGGTAGACCCCATATCGTCGATATGCTAAAAAACGACGAAATCGAATTGGTTTTCAACACCACCGAGGGCAGACAGGCAATAGCGGATTCATCCACGATCCGAAGTACGGCGCTCCGCCACGATGTCTTCTGTACGACGACGATCGCCGGAGCTTTCGCGGTCTGCGACGCCTTGCAGTTCGGTGACGACATGTCCGTATATACGATTCAGCAATTGCATGCCGATCTCGGCTGAAAATTCACCAGGCAAGCACACGCGGGGCTCACTCATGCGCAGAGTGCCAATGACAGTTTCGGGCGAAAAGAAGTTGCGGGAAGAACTGCAACGTCTCAAGACTGTCGTCCGCCCGTCGATCTCCGCCGCCATCGCGGAAGCGCGGGAGCATGGCGACCTGCGGGAGAACGCCGAGTATCACGCCGCCCGCGAGCAGCAGAGTTTCTGCGAGGGGCGCATCACCGAGCTCGAACGCAAGCTGGCCGATTCCGAGGTTATCGACGTCACCCGGATCGAGCATTCGGGCAAGGTCATCTTCGGTTCCACCATTACACTGTCCAACCTGAACACCGGGGAAAGCGTGACCTACCAGATCGTCGGCGAGGACGAAGCCGACGTGGCTTCCGGCAAGATCTCCGTGGTTTCGCCGATCGCCCGGGCGCTGATGGGCAAGTTCGAAGGCGATGAGATCGTGGTGGAGGCGCCGGCCGGCAGTGTCGAATACGAAATCGATACCGTAAAGCATCTGTAAGTGCGCCGGTCGCGTATTTATCGGCAATCGCCATGAACGCGTCGAAGTCCAGCAAGCGTTGGCT
>JANQSV010000235.1 GCA_028279115.1 Pseudomonadales bacterium | reverse complement strand
CCGGGCGGCAACCCCGCGTCGGCGAAACACGTCACCGCGCTTGCGACCGCGAAAGGGGTCTCGTGAGGCGGCTTGACAATGATCGGACAGCCCGCGGCCAGTGCCGGACCGACTTTCCAGCAGAAGATATCCACCGGATAGTTCCATGGCACGATCGCGCCGACGACCCCCACGGGATGATAACTGACGATGTTTTTGATTTCCGCGCGCGCTGAAGGGCGAAGCGAGCCGCCCGCGCGGCGGGCTTCTTCCGCGTAATACCGCAGCACCCGAACGCCGAAATCGATTTCCTTGCGGCTGTCGGAAAGGGGCTTTCCCTGTTCCCGCGTCAATAAAAGAGCGATATCTTCAATGCGCTCGCCGATCAGGTCCGCGGCCTTGTGGATAATGCGGGCGCGTTCGTCCGCGTGAGTGGCGGCCCAGCTTTTCGCGGCGGCCTTGGCGCCGGCCGCCGCCCGGTCGACGTCGGCAGGCGCCGCCAGCGCCGTCTTGCCCACCACCTGCCGCGTTGCGGGATCGGCAACGTCGAACCATAGATCGTCGGCGCCCGCTTCGCGCTTCCCATTGATGAACAACAGGTTTTCTTGCATAGTCAGCGCGCCGACAGTCTCCGCCAGAGATCGGTATAGTTGGCGTCGTTCTGGCGGTCGGCCGCCTCTTTCCCGGTCGTGTTCGGGCTCACCATGACGTTCGGCGCCGCGCCCCTCTTGACAAGCAATTCCGCGGTCGCCGCATTGATCGACTGTCCGACCGCTATGGCTACGCTCGTGGATGTGGCTCCAACCCGGTGCTCCAGCCCCTCGATTTCCACGCCCGCGTCGCCCAGCGGCGCCCCGGTATCGATCACGACATCGGCGAGTTCAAACAATCGTTTGCCGCATGAGTGCCTGGACGGAACTTGCGATGAATGCGGAATGCTGGTGACTCCGATCAGCTTCATGCCGATCTCTTTCGCGCAAATCGCCATATCCAGCGTAACGGCGTTTATTCCGGAATGCGAGAAGACAAGCATCGCGTCGTCGGGGTCGGTTTGATGCGAGGACATGATCGCCTTGCCGTAGCCCTCTTGGGCGTGAATGAATCGATATTGTCGCGCTCCCATATCGCCCAACACGCGGTGAAACGAGATCATGGTGCTTTCGACGATCGGCCGGAAGCCGGTGACCGTCCCCGTTCTGGGAAACATCTCCAGCGCCGCGAAAGATCCGTGTCCGGTGCCGAAGGTAAACACCAGCTTCCCCGCGCCGATGCTGTCGGCGCAGATTTCCGCCGCCTTGAGAATCGCGTCCTCCTGATTGTCGAAAACGCGGCCGATGCGGTCGGAGAGCAATTCCCGATAAGTCTGCACGATATTCACGATGCGGTTTCCCCATTTTCCGGAAGGGGAGGGAACGGCGCGGGATTTCCGGCCCGTGCCGGTGCGCTCCCGGTATGCGTTCCCAACCCAGCGCGCCTAGAAGTTCCTTGTAACACTGAGTCCCCAGGTTCGCGGATAGCTGAAGTTTCCGCCCGCGATATAGAAACCGAAACCCAGAACCTCGTAGGCTTCGGTGAGATAAAGTTCGTCGGTCAGATTGCGTCCCCACAAGGTGAGGCGCCAATCCCCGTCCACGCTTTCGATGCCGGCCTGCACATCCAGATTCCAGCGCGCTTCGGTGAACAAGGCCCGCGTACCCAGCAGATCGCGTGGCATCTCGTCTTCCCACAAAATGTCCGCCTGGGCAAAAGCCCGCCAGTTTTCGTTTATCGATCGCCAGGCGCGAGCCGACCCGTTCACGCTCCAATTGGGATGGTTCGGCAGCGGACGTCCGTCGAGATTTAAGGTCGTCGCCCCGAACACCGGCGCGTTGTAAGGAAACGGACTCGACGGGCCTGTGCCGGAAACCCGAACGTTCACCTCGGCCAACTCGCTTTCGATGTACGAGACGCCGAAATTCAAATCCAGCCAATCTGTTGGAGAGCCGCGCAATTGCGCCTCGAAGCCATGCAGCGACGCTCCCGACGCGTTGATCAGACGGTTGGAGGCGATCACATCGTTGGGTTCGACGGCAACCAGTTGAATATTGTCGTAATCATAGTAGAACACCGCCGCTTCAAAGCTTGCCCGATCGCCGGACAAGCTCGATTTCACGCCCGCTTCGTATGCAAGAATCGATTCCGATTTCGTTGGCTGCAAGGCGGAGAGCGTATTGATGAACTGGCTGTTGAACGTGCCGGCGTTGAAACCGCGGGAAACGCTCGCGTACAGCAACGTGTTGTCCCGTACCTGATAATCAAGCGCTGCCTTGAAGGAATAGTCGCCGTCACCGAAGGCGTTTGTCGTTCCGTCTTTCAGTTCTTGTGCGATAAAGGGCGCGCCCGCGGTTGTCCTGTACGAAATCTCGCGATCGACATTCGTCCAGCGTCCGCCCGCCGTCAGGTAGAGATCTTCCGCGAGGGGATATGTCGCCTGACCGAAAATGCCCATCGTTTCGGTGTCCAGGCTGTTGAAGTCGGAACGGCCGCTGGCGTTGGTGAACGCGGGATTGCCCGCCAGTTCGTCGGACGAATAATACAGACCGGCCAGCCACTGGATTGCAGCGGCGGCATCGGAAGACAAACGCAATTCCTGGGAAACCTGTTTCACATCGGAACTTCTTACGGTGCCGAGTACGGAAAGCGGCCCGGCGTCTTCGTCAACCTCGTCGTCGCGGGAGAAATCGTCCCATCCCGTCAGCGAAGTCAAAACCATGCCGCCGAGATCCCAGTTCATTTCAAGCGACATGCCCGTCGAGCGGCTGCGATTTTCTCCGATCGCATTCAGGTTGTTGGCGAAAGGATCTCCGTCCGCGTCATGGTATTCCGCGCCGGACGCGAACGGGTCGGATGCAAAACAGTTCACTTGCGCCGCCATTATGTCGCCATTGAAAAAATCGTCGCAAACACGATCGAGAACGCCATCGCCGTCCGTATCTTCGCCCGCAGGTATGAGCGCGAACGGCCAAGTGTCGGAATTATCCCGACCGGCGTGGATTTCCAGCGCCGCGTCGAACTCGTCGCCTGGCTGGTAGAGGAATGAAACGCGGCCGAACAACTGGTCGATTTGACCGCCGTCATCGACGTTTGGATGAAGGTTGGTGAGCGGGCCATCGAATTGCCGCACATATTTCACCGCCGCGCGCGCGGCGAGCGTTTCCGAAAGCGCGCTGCCGAGGGCGCTCTCGACGATAGCCCTGCCGTAGCGCCCGTATCCGGCCGTCAAATAGCCTTCGGCCTCTTCAAAGGCCGGCTTCCTCGAAACGAAGTTCACGGCGCCGCCGATCGTGTTGCGGCCATATAGCGTTCCTTGCGGCCCTTTGAGAATCTCCAGTCGTTCGATGTCGAGAATGCGCAAAGCGAGCATCGGCGGCGCCGATACGAAAACGCCGTCCGTATACACGCCCGTCGATTGCGAAATCGTCTCGATGAATCCGTCGGTATTGACGCCGCGCAATGAAAGCAAGGGATAACTGAAGTCGCCGAACGGTCCCCTGATATTCAGGCCCGGCGAATATTGGGCGATGTCGATCAAGGAAGAAGCGCCTCGTTGGCGAAGACCGGCGCCGTCGATTACGTCAATGGCGATAGGCACGTCCGTCACCGCCTGCTCCCGCTTTTGCGCCGTGACGATGATTTCCTCAAGATCGGATGAAAACTGCTGCCCCTGTGCCGACATCGCGACGAGAAGCAAGGCTATTTGGCAAGCCGCCATGTTCAGCATGGTACTTTTCATATCGCCCTCTCAGTCTCTGTCTCTCATGATATTGACCTGTCTATTTGACTAGTCAATCTGATGGCTTGATAGGAGACGGTAACGGCAAATGGTTGACTAGTCAAGTGCATCCAGGTACGTATGAGGATTCTTGTAAAGAATAGTCGCGGTGGGCAGTTATTCAGTTGCCGATCATGAGGGCGGCCAGGCACCCATGCGGGCTAGACAAGACAGAAGCGAAACGCGGCCGGGGGCAAGTTCGATTTGGGAAGCAAAGCCGCTGTTTCCTTGACTAGTCAACTATGTGACTATATACATTCGATGTCGCGCTGGCATTCCCGACTTTTTCAATTTGATTGTGCGGTAAGCTTCTTGAAGGAAACTCCACCATGAAAAATAAACCGTCAGATTTGTTTTTGCCGCAGATCCATTCTCTGGCAGCGTTGCCCGCAACAGTCCCAGCGCTGGCGTGTCCGAGTTGCGATTGTTCGTCTCGCCGCTCCCGGCGTTGCGGTCAACCGGCAGCCGGTCAAGTGTAACGGGAAATTGGCGAAGCGGCCATCGTATGCAAATTGGAAACAGGGCAAATGTGGCGGCGCTGGGGCTATATACGGCAGGAGGTCTTTTCTGGGCCTTCCTGCCGTTTTTTGTTGGGCTGAACATTTCCTCCGGAGGTTTCAGCCAGGCACAGGCCGGCTCGCTGGGTTCAGGCTATCTGATCGGATTCTCGGTCACTTCGTTGACCGCCTTGTGGTGGGTAAGCCGGTTCGCCTGGCGTACGCTCGCCTTGCCCGCGGCAGTCTTGGCAGTCTCGGCATTGCTGCTGCTTGCGTGCGTGGACGGCTATGCGGCAAGCCTGGGCATAGTTTGCGTCATCGGCGTGACGATGGGAATTTTCTGGACCATCGCCTATCGCATCTTCAGCGAATCGGCCAATCCTGAGCGCAGTTTCGCCATTGGCATCGTCGTTTCCTACACGGCGCTGGCGCTGGTCAGTTTCGTCATCGGCCGCCATATCGCGCCACAGTTCGGTCTCGCCGGCGCGAGCTATTTTCTCGGTGTCCTCATCCTGTTGCTCGGACTGTCGAGCTTCCTGCTGCCCCGGGGCGGGGCCGCAAGCGACTCCGGCACGGGCGAATTCATCTGGCGTCCGCCGGCGCCGGTTCTGCTTGCCTTGCTCGGCATCCTCGGCACCGCCTTCGCGTTTGCGGCGGTCTGGGCATTCGCCGAACGGATTGGTGTCGATGCCGGCTTCAATGCGGCTCGGATCAGTCCGGTCATCGCTTCGAACTTGCTGGCTTCGGCGCTTGGTTCCGTCGTTGCCACGGTGCTTGCCGCACGCGGGGGCCGCGCGTTGCCACTACTCGCAGGTATGCTGCTTTTGCTGATTGCGGTCGTCGCGCTGGCGCAGCCAGCCAACTTCTGGCTCTATGCCACAGCCGTTGCCGGACTCGGCTTCGCGATCGGGTTTGTCTTGCCTTACCAGATGGGCAATCTGGCGGCACTCGACAGCGCCAATCAGTTCGTCGTGCTTATCGCCGCCGCCCAAGGCATAGGCTCAGCGCTTGGCCCTTCGCTCGGCGGCATTGCCGCCGATGCTGGCGGACTTGACCTGCTTATCGCCACTGTCGCCGCAGTGATCGTTGTCAGCGCGGCCATGACACTCGCCACCTTGCGGGCAAGGGAAGCGTCATGAATATCGTGCAGAACTACTGTAGATTGTTAGGTCGCCGCCAAATGGGGTGATAGCGAAAGTCCGTTGCTTATCGCTTCCGCATCACCGCGGCCGACTAGCGCGCGAGTTCGGCGAGCTTGTTCAGATACAGGCGGAACTTGCTCGTCTTGTGCTTTCCGAGATTCGCGGGCAGGTCGGAAATCATCTGTCATTCTGCGCGTAGCGGAGCGAAGTCGCAGAATCTGTTCGAGAATTCTGGTGGATTGTGCATGCCATCCGCGGCGAGCCGTACGGCCTTGGGTTCGCTCATCGATCGAGATTCCTCCCTGACTGCGTGAATGAATATAAGTGGTAGTCTTGCCACTTTCGCCCGCTTTGCGAACGTGCATTATGCCCCAACCGCCCCTGCTGTTGTTTCCGACTCATTATCTGGGCAATCTCGTGCTTGGACTACCCTGGGTGCTGCGTGTGCTGAAGAGGCACGACGAGGCGGTGGCCGTTTTCGATGCGAGTTTTCGGCCATTGTTGTCGATGCTGCCGGAAGCCGATTCGAGGGCGCTGTATTACCCGAGAAAGGAACTCGCCGCAGGCAGGGGCTTCACCCACAGATTGCGCCACTACCTGAATTTTCTCGGGGAGTTGCGCAAATACAAGGGGCATTGCCTGATCGATATGGAAGGCGAGCGCTTTTCGGGCACCATAGCCAGGCTCAGCGGCTGCCGGCGGCGAATCGGACCGCTCGTGAAACGCGCGCGATGGTTCTATAGCGAAGTGCTCGACCTGGATTATCTGGCCCATCGTTATAACGCTTTCGGCGAGATCATCGGCGACTACAGTGTCGGCGAATCGCCGCCGGGCGCGCTTGATTTCCAGGTGGCGCCGGAATTGGCCCACCGATTGCGAGTCGTGCTCGACGGTCATCACGTGGACCGCCGGCTGGCGGTGATTCATCCCGGCGCCAGCGTGCGCTACAAGTTATGGCCCAAGGCGCATTTCACCAGGCTGGTGCGAGGCCTGCGCGATGCGGGGCTGCAAGTGGCCTGGATCGGCGCCGGACAGTCCGACGCCGATGTCATCGCCGGCATCGAGCGGGAACTTGAAAACCGGCAACTTCCGGAATCGCCGGCAATCAATCTCCGTGATTGCCTGTCGCTGCCCGAACTGGTCGCATTGTTCCGCCAAAGCCGGC
>JANQSV010000217.1 GCA_028279115.1 Pseudomonadales bacterium | reverse complement strand
TTTGAATTGATATCCCCGGTTTCTGATCCGCCGGGCATTGCGCTCCGCGGCCTTGTCGAATTCCAGTTCACTCGCCGTGGGCTTGCAGATCGGTGGGTCATACAAGACCATTGCGGAGTATTTTCTGGTGTTGGACAACAGGCTTACCAGCGCGGACAGAGAATGAAAGACTCCCACCGCAGGCTTGCAACCGAACTGGCGCTCGATGGCTTCCAGAACGAGGTTGTGATCGTGGATCAGCGTGGGGATGTTATGGTCCCGCTTGCGGCCGACCCGATTCCAGCCATGGTTTCTGAGGTCGTATACGATTAGTTCGAAGTCTTTGGCGAGCAGGGACCAGAACGGATAGTACAGGTCGATGGCGAGCCCGTTGCCGTGACTCAACACCATTCTGACTCCGGCTTCCGGATTGCCGTGCCGCCGCGCCAGGATCGGCTCCCGCGTTCCGTCGCCAACCTCGCAGACAGCCAAGGGCTTGGGGATTTCCCAATCTGATTCCGTTTTCATGAAACCGGCGTCAGCGATGGCGGGTTTTGTCGAAGAGGCAATGCATGTGAATATCGAATTCCGATCCTGATCAAGCTTCCACCGAGTGTGGCCACTGGGTTTATACGCCCGCATTCGAGTTGGTGTCAAATAGCTTGTGGCATCGGGTAACTCCCATTACAATTCTCACTCGCTGGAATCTCGACCAGGTCGATTCGATCAGGCCATCAAGGTCAAAGGAGAAAATCATGAGCGCAACAGAAGACCGCATCAGAGAACTTGCAAAGCGACATTTTGGACGGGATGTGAATTTCGCGGTGGGATTGGCTGAATCCGAGATACCTTCTCTGGATATCGTAGCCTTCTTGAAGAAGGTGGGAGAAGCTTTCGATCTGGCGATTCCCAATGTGGATGCCACCCAGTTTGAAAATCTGGGAGACGTGGTCAAATACATCGACACCCGCCGCTGAAGAAAAACCATTCGCTGAGAGCGGTTCCCTCATCGCCTGGAAGTAGTGGGCGGATGCGATGGCGTCCGATACGCGAATCCGAGGAGGCGCTTGTCGTCCATCTGGACCTGGCGCCGGATATTTCCCGCGAAAAGATAGCTCTGGATTGGCTCGACGAATCCGAACTCGAACGCCGCGACCGTTTCATTCATCCCGGACCACGCCGCCGGTTTACACTTTGCCGCGCCGCGCTCAGATCGCTGCTTTGCCGGGAACTCGGGTGCGGCAATAGCGAATTGTCCTTTGACGCCTCGAAGTTTGGCAAGCCATTCGCCAAAGTTGGAGGAACGCCGTCAAAGATCGCTTTCAACGTGAGTCACGGCGGCAGGCAAGGTCTGATCGCTGTGGCGCCTCGCGGTCGTATCGGCGTCGATGTAGAGGAGCGCCGTACCGGCCGTGATCTTGACGGTTATATCGCAACGTTGTTTGCGCCGGGGGAACGCGCTGAAATCGAACAGGCCGAATACGGCAAAAAGTTGAAATTGTTCTATCGTCTTTGGACCATGAAAGAGGCGCTCGTCAAGGCGGTCGGAACCGGACTTTCTCTGGATACCGCGGAATTCGAAATTCCACCCGCCATGGTGCGGGGCGAAACCGTCGGCGCGTTCAGCTTTCCCGGTACGCCTTCAGTCCGTTGGCGCCTTGAAGACATCGGCAATGAGCGTTACGCGGCGGCCATGGCCCGGGAGTTGCCGTAGAACCATTAATCGCCGAAGCGGTTGCCGCGGCGTCATGCCTTCAGCCAACTCGGTCGCCGGATTACCCGCGTTTCCCGCGTGCCAGAGAAGTCGCGGCTGATCAGATGCCGCTCCGAAAAAGTCGGCACTCCGTACATCTGCAACCGCAAACCATGTAGAATTTCGGGCTTTGCAACCGGCCCGGACACGCCTCCCGCTTTGCCAGACAACGCCTCACATACTCCCATGATGCAGCAGTACCTGCGCATCAAGGCGCAGCACCCCGACAGCCTGCTTTTCTATCGGATGGGGGATTTCTACGAACTCTTCTATGGCGACGCGCAAGTCGCCGCGGAGATTCTCGATATCGCGCTGACGGCCCGCGGGAAGTCCGCCGGGTCGCCGATTCCGATGTGCGGCGTTCCCCACCATTCCGCCGACCGCTATCTCGCGCGCCTCGTCGAAGCGGGCAAGTCCGTCGCCATTTGCGAGCAGATCGGCGACCCCGCGGCGAGCAAGGGGCCGGTGTTGCGCGAAGTCGTGCGCATCATCACCCCGGGCACCGTCAGCGACGAGGCCCTGCTCGACGCGCGGCGGGACAATACCTTGCTGGCGATCTGCGGCAGCGGCGCCGAATCGTTCGGTCTGGCCGGCATCGATGTCAGCAGCGGGCGTTTCGCGCTGTCCGAAGTCGATGGCAAGGAGGCGTTGGCGAACGAAATTGAGCGATTGCGTCCCGCGGAAATCCTGTTGCCCGAGACACTCCCGGACCTGAACAAACATCTGCGGCATCCGGTCTTGCGGCCGCGCCCCGAATGGGAGTTCGAACTCCAAGGCGCGATTCGCGCCTTGGAGCGCCAGTTTGGCGTCAGCGATCTAACCGCTTTCGATTGCGGGGACATGGAATCGGCGCTGCGGGCCGCGGGCTGCCTGCTGCAATATCTGCGCGAAACCCAGCGCGCGGACCTGCCCCATGTGCAAGAGTTGCGCGTCGAGCGGCAGCGGGACAGCGTGATTATCGACGCCGTCAGCCGGCGCAATCTCGAAATCGATGTCAATCTCGCCGGCGGCCGCGCCAACACCTTGCTGTCGGTCATGGACCGCTGCGCGACGCCGATGGGTTCAAGGCTGCTCGCGCGCTGGATCAGCCGTCCGCTGCGCGACCGCAACGAGTTGCTGCATCGCCAGGATACCGTCAGCGCCTTGCGCGAGGAGTATCGCTACGAGGCGCTGGGGAAACTGCTGGCGGAGGCGGGAGATCTCGAGCGCATCCTGGCCCGGATCGGCCTGCGTTCGGCGCGACCGCGGGATCTGTCGCGCCTGCAGACCGCGCTCGAATCCCTGCCGGCGCTCCAGCAACAGCTTTCGTCCTTGCATACGCCGCATCTGCGCCATCTTTCGGCGCGCATCGGCGAGTTTCCGGCCCAGGCGGAACTGTTGCGCCGGGCGGTCAAGGAAGAACCCGCCCAGGTCATCCGCGAAGGCGGCGCCATCGCCGAGGGTTTTGACGCGGAACTCGACCGCCTGCGCAATCTGAGCGGCAACGCTGGCCAATACCTGGTCGAACTCGAACAGCGCGAGCGGCGCCAGACCGGCCTGAGCACGCTCAAGGTCGGATTCAACCGGGTCCACGGTTACTACATCGAAGTCAGCAAAGGTCAGTCTGTAGCGGGCCTGCCCGCCGAATACATGCGCCGGCAGACCCTGAAGAACGCCGAACGCTATATCACGCCGGAACTGAAGGAATTCGAGGACCAGATTCTCAGCGCGAGAAGCAAGGCCCTGGCGCGCGAAAAGGAACTCTATGAAGCCCTGCTCGATGAACTCGCGGAATCCCTGCCAGCCCTGCTCGTTTGCGCTTCGGCCCTGGCCGAACTCGACGTGTTGAACAACTTTGCCGAACGCGCGACCAGTCTCGAATACAGCCGCCCGGTGCTGCGCGGTACGCCCGGCATCGAAATCGGCGGCGGGCGCCATCCGGTGGTCGAACAGTCGGCCGGGCAGGAATTCGTCGCCAACGACCTGTACATGGACGATGAACGCAAGATGCTGATCGTCACCGGCCCCAACATGGGCGGCAAGTCGACCTACATGCGGCAGATCGCTCTCATCGTGGCGCTCGCGTTATGCGGCAGTTGCGTTCCCGCCCGCGAAGCGTCAATCGGGCCCGTGGACCGCATCTTCACTCGGATCGGCTCCGCCGACGACCTTGCCGGCGGCCGTTCGACCTTCATGGTGGAAATGGTCGAGACCGCGGCCATCCTGCATAACGCCACGCCGGAAAGCCTGGTGCTGATGGACGAGATCGGCCGCGGCACGAGCACCTTCGACGGCCTTTCCCTGGCCTGGGCGGCGGCGGTGCATATCGCCGAGAAGGTGGGCGCCTTCACCTTGTTCGCCACCCATTATTTCGAACTCACGGCGCTGGCCGAACAGGTTCCGGGCATCATCAACGTGCATCTCGACGCCGCCGAGCATGACAGCGGCATCGTTCTGCTGCATTCGGTCAAGCCGGGGCCGGCGAGCCGCAGCTATGGACTGCAGGTCGCGCAACTCGCGGGAATTCCCGCCTCGGTCATCAGCCAGGCGCGCGGCAAGCTCAGGCAACTTGAAGCCGAACGGCAAGACCCCCCTTCAGTTGCGGGGCAATCTGCTTTAGAATCTGCCGCTGAACCTGAATCGACCCCTGCCGGGCCGGATCATCCGGCTCTCGACTATCTCGAAAAGCTGGACCCGGACGCGATCACCGCAAGAGAAGCCCTGGCCATTCTCTACGAACTGAAGTCAAGACTGTCAGATTGACGGATAGGAACGACACATGACATTTGTTGTTGGCGAAAACTGCATTCGATGCAAGCACACCGATTGCGTGGAAGTCTGCCCCGTGGACTGTTTCTACGAAGGCCCCAATTTCCTGGTCATACATCCCGATGAATGTATCGACTGCGCCTTGTGCGAGCCGGAATGTCCGGTGGATGCGATCTACGCCGAAGACGAATTGCCTGAAGACCAGTTGCAATTTCTCGAACTGAACGCCGAACTCGCCGAAGAATGGCCCAACATCACCGAGAAGAAAGACCCGCTCCCCGAAGCTGAAGAATGGACCGACGTCAAGGAAAAACTTCAGTACCTGGAGAAGTAAGCTAGATTCTGTGGCTTCGACCCGTCACCGTCTTCCGCCGTGCGTGTCCCTCCCTTCACCGGGAAGTGGGATTTGCACGATGTGAGTCGCCGGGTGGCGAGCGGGGTTCAGCGGGCGTGCGAGGCAGGATGCCGGGCCCGAAGCCTACAGGGATGTATTTACGGCGTCCGCTGAACCCCGCTCGCCAGTCGGCGACGGATCGAAGCCACTAGGGCAATAATACAGTCGGGTCGACGAAGGCGCCGTCGCGTTGGACGTTGAAGTAGACCATGGGGGGGCCGGAATCGGGCGGTTCGAGTTCGACGATGGGCTGACCCGCCGTTACTCTTTCGCCTGTTTCCACGAGTACCCGGCCCGTTTGGGTGTATGCGCTGAGATAGCGGTTGTCGTGGCGGATGATGAGCAGGGAGCCTTCGTCGTCGCCGAAGGGGCGCGAATAGACTACTTCGCCGTCTCTGGCGGCGAGTACGGAATCCCCTGGCCTTGCTTCGATATCGAGACGATTGTTGATGTCCGGGCGATAGTTGGTCGTGCCGCGATCGGCGAGCGGCCATTGCCAGCCGCCCGCAGACGACTCCGAAGAAAGCGGTGCCTGTCCGCTTGTCACGGGCGCCGACGGGCGCCGGTCGAGCGGCCGGCGCTGGATGCCGCCGCTCGGAGCGGCGGCGCTGGCGGTAGCGCCTGCCGGCGCCGCCGAGCCTGCCACATCCGCGTTCAGCCTCAGTTCCTGATCGACGTAAATCGTATACGGCGGCGAGAGGTTATTCACCGCCGCAAGTTCCCTGAAATCGACGCCGTACATGAAGGCGATCGCGTACAAGGTATCGCCTTCCCTGACGCGGTGAATGCCGAGCTGACCCGTTGTCGCGGAATCGTCCGTCGGCTGGAAAATCACGGGACCGCCATCCCGGACGATTTCGGGCTGCCGATCCGGGAACGCCCTGCCCTCGTCGCGAATCGGCGCCCGCGGCGAACCACAGGAAACCAGTACGGTAAGCAGCGCAAGCAAACCCCAACGCCAGCATGCGCCATTTGGAAAATTCTTCATCGTGTCGCCCCGGGCGGCATGTCGAATCCGGAGAGAATCATAATGAGTTATCGTCTGGCCTGTCGGTGACTGAAGCAAGTTTACGCCATTCTGCGTGGATGAAGGCAAGCGTTTGCAAAGCGAGGTCGCGGAATGACCGGATACCTCACCTTCATTTCGAGCGCGCCGCCAGGGTCAGGCCCAGGCCCGCCAGCAATGCCGCGAGGCATATCAGGATCATCGGCTCGTTGCCGGTCAACTCCAGGTAATCGATCGGCGCTACGGGCCGGTTGGCCATGAATTGCACGGTCGCGCTTCCGTCCGAAGCGGCCTGCCAGGGCCAGAGCGCCGGGATCGAACCGGCGAGCATGCCGCAGATGAAGCCATATGCCCGCCGCCGATGCCGGCGCAGCAGCCAGGCGACGATTCTCGACATCAGCAACACGCCGAGCACACAGCCGGCGAGAAAAACCAGCAGAATCGGGATGTCGAAGGCGGTCAGCGCGGCAAGCATGTATTCGTAAGCGCCGAGCAGCAGCAGAATGAAGGCGCCGGAAAGTCCGGGCAGCAACATCGCGCTGATCGCGATCACGCCGCAGAAGAAGAGATAGAGCGCCGAAGGTCGGGATTCGCCTGGGGCAGCCATGGAAACCAGCAGCACAAGCAGCGCCCCTCCCACCGCCGCCAGCGCGTTGCGCCGGTCGCCGAGGGCGGTTTCCCCGCGCAACATCCAGATGGCGGCGGCAATCAGGCCAATGAAAAAGGCGCGCAGCGGTTCGGGATCGTTTTCGATCAGATACACGATCAGGTTCGCGCTGAGCAGCAGGCCGCTGCCTATTCCCAAACCCAGCAAGAGCAGGAATGTGCCGTCCACCTGCTTCCAGCATTCCTTCAGGCGACCCTTCAGGAGCAATTGCAAGGCGCTGGCGTCGACGGCGCGAAGCGCATAGACGATGCGGTCGTAGATGTTGGCGGCGATGGCGATGGTGCCGCCCGAGACGCCGGGAACCGAATCGCTGACGCCCATGATCGCTCCCTTGGCGTAAACCAGCAGAAGTTGCATGGCGCTGTCGGCGGATCGACTCATCGGCGGCGGATCGGGTTCAATATTGCAACGGGCCTTTCAGCAACGGCACGAACCTGACGTTGCAAAGCAGTCGGGAGACGAACTGATCTTCTTTGCGGGTAATCAGTCGGAGTTCCTGGTCCGCCGCCGCGCCTACCGGAATCACCAGCCGCCCGTTCTGGGCGAGTTGCGCAAGCAGTTCGTTTGGAATTCCCAGCGGCGCCGCGGTAACTATGATCGCGTCGTAAGGGCTCTTGCCGGGATAGCCCAGACTGCCGTCGCCGTGAATCAGGTGTACGTTCCCGAGACCCAGCGTCTCCAGATTCGCCGCAGCCTTGTCGTGCAGCGGCTTGATTCGTTCGATGCTGTAAACCTCTTCGGCCAGGGGCGCGATGATCGCGGTCTGATAGCCGCA
This sequence comes from Pseudomonadales bacterium, assembly GCA_028279115.1. GTDB lineage: Bacteria > Pseudomonadota > Gammaproteobacteria > Pseudomonadales > Pseudohongiellaceae > UBA9145. The sequence goes on along the minus strand of JANQSV010000217.1, from coordinate 5,093 downwards.
GCCGGTGCCGATTTCCAATACGCGTTTCAATGGGGCGGCGTCCAGCACCGCTTCGGTCATGCGCGCGACGATGTAAGGCTGGGAGATCGTCTGCTTGTAGCCGATATTGACCGGTATGTCGTCATAGGAAAGGTGGGAAAAGGCCTCGTCGATAAAGATGTGCCGCGGCGTCGCCCGCATGACGTCGAGCACGTTCGCGTTGCAGATGCCCCTGTCCCTGAGCTGGGCGACCAGCCGCTCCCGGGTTCTGCGGGATGTCACTCCAATGCCGTCAAGATTCAAGTTCGGATTCCTGTTCGGTCCCATCTGTTATGCATAATTCCCGGAGCAGACTGGTAGCGTAACATCCCCGCGCAAGCATGAAACGCAGAATCAAGCCGCCATCCGTCCAGTTCCAGTCCAGGTTCCGCAGCGCGAAGCGCAACGGTCTCCGGCCGGCCCGCAGACCTTCCCGTTTCAGCCAGTCGAGCATGGCGGTATTTTGCCGCAGCGCCGCAACTTCAATATCGGCAGCTTGCCCGCGAGTTTCATACTTCGATTGCGCGGGCGCCGCACCCGGCAACGGACCGGTGACATGAATGTCCAAGGCGTCGAGCCGTTGCTGCAAGTCGTCGTCCCAGCCTCCTTCTTCCGGCAGAAACAGTCGCCCCGGGCCGTCCAGACTGAGCACGTCCCCGGATACGTACCGATTCCAGTCGCCCCGGGCAAGCCGCGCGGAAAGCGCCTGATTGAACATCGCCGCTCTTGCCGCTGAATATAGCAGTGATCGTTCGTTTCCGGAGATTCTGGCGGCGCCCTCCCCGCCTTGCGCAAGGATGCGGCGTTCGATCTTTTCGAGATTGCCGAACAGCCGGCCGAAACGCTGAGGCCCGAAATAATTGGGGACACCCATCCGCGCGAGCGTGCGCAGCCTGTGATTGATGTCTTCCCGCTCTCCGTTGAAATCGCGCAAGGTGATGACGAATCGATTCGCGCGATGGCTGCCGATGCGGATCTTGCGACGATTCCGCCGGGATTGCAGGATGCGCAACTTACCGTCTTCCGCCGATTGCAGACGCGTCTCTGCGCCTGCCGGCAGGCGCAGACTGAACCATTGCCTGGTGCGGGCGCGCCTGTCTTTCATGCCGGCATAGCCGATGTCGGCGCGCTTGAGCCCGGTTGCCTCGGTCAGGCGACTCGCCGCCTGGGTGGTTGTCAGACCGGTTTTTTCAACCTCCACGCAAAGATATTCGCCCGCGCCGGACGGGACAAAACCGAGTTCTTCGGTAACCTGGAAATCTTCCGTTGTCGCTTTCAGGCGCGCCGTGCCCGCCGGAGGCGCAAGCAGCCGCGCGAGATTGGACCAGTAGCGCGCCTGCGGCCCGGCGGGAAGTTCAGACATCCGGGCCCATCAACACGACCGCGTGACAGGCCATGCCTTCTTCACGGCCGAGCCAGCCCATGCCTTCGGTTGTCGTCGCCTTGAGATTGATGGCGGCCGCGGGCAGTCCGGTCAATGCGGCCAGGCTTTCCCGCATCGCCTCGGCATGCGGAGAAATTTTCGGCGCCTGGGCGACGACGGTGAGGTCGAGATTGATCGGTTTCAGGCCTTTTTCCGTGGCTTTCTCCAGGGCGGTTTGCAGGATGATCGCGCTGGAGATTCCCGCCAGGTTGGGGTCGCTGTCGGGAAAAAGTCTGCCGATATCGCCTTCGGCGGCCGCTCCGAGCACCGCGTCGGCGAGGGCGTGCAGGACCAGGTCGCCGTCGGAATGCGCTTTCAGGCTCATCTCCACCGGCAGTGTCACGCCCGCCAGGATCAAAGGCTTGACGGGGTCGAAACAGTCGGCGAATCGGTGCACGTCGTAACCGTGGCCGATGCGAAACTTGTTCAGGTCAGGGAGGCTCATGCAGAATTTTCCCGCTGCCGCTCGAGAATGAAGCCGGCCAGCGCCAGATCCGGCTCGTGGGTGATCTTGATGTTGTCCTTGGCGCAGGACACCATGAGCACGCTGCCGCCCGCCGCCATTACCGCGGCGGATTCGTCGGTATGGGACACGCCCTGCTCTTCCGCCTGCCGCAGGGCCGCGAGCAGCACGCCATGGCGGAACATCTGCGGCGTCGCCGCGTTCCAGCATTCCCGCCTGTCCACATTGTCCAGCACCGCCATGGACGAGGCAACGCGCTTGAGCGAGTTGTCCACCGGCCAGCCGAGCATGCCGCCGTCCTTGCCGCCGGCATCGGTCGATTCGATCAGTCTGGCGATGTCTTCGGTCCGTACGCAGGGACGCACGGCGTCGTGCACCAGGATCCAGTCGTCTTCGCCGGCCCGGCCCTGCAATGCCGCGAGGGCGTTGAGCACCGATTGCTGGCGCTGGGCGCCGCCGGCGCAGGTTTCGATGCGGGGATCAAAGTCCCGGCTCAGCGCAGGCCAATGGGTGTCCCCGGGGTCGAGCGCGACGACGAGCGCTTCAAGCGGCGCAGCGAGCAAGGTGTCGATCGACCAAGAGATCACCGGCTGGCCGTTGACCGGGAGATATTGCTTGGGAACTTCGGCCCCGAATCGGCTTCCGCTTCCCGCGGCGGGGAGTATCCCCCAGCAGTTCATGGCCGGATCAGTCAACGATGATGTAAAAGGTCTCGCCTTCCCTGATCATGCCGAGTTCCGAGCGCGCCCTTTCCTCGATCGCTTCCGTGCCGTTCTTGAGGTCGAGGACTTCGACTTCGAGGTCCCGGTTGCCTTCCCGCAGATCGGCGATGATTTCAAGCTGTTCGGCCGCTTCCGCCTGGCGCGCCCGCAAGGCGAGCCAGCCGTCCTCTCCCAGCCATAACTGGTATTGGAGATAGACGACGATCGCACCCGTGGCGAACAGCAGCAATCGCATCATCATCAGACCCCGAAACGCGAGAATTCGCCCAGTCCGTTATAGCTGGCGGCATCGCCGAGTTGCTCGTGTATGCGCAACAGGCGATTGTATTTCGCCACCCGGTCCGTGCGGCACAGCGAGCCGGTCTTGATCTGTCCGGCCGCCACGCCCGCGGCGAGATCGGCGATGGTGCTGTCCTCGGTTTCGCCGGAGCGATGGGATATGACGATGCCGTATCCCGCCTCCCTGGCCATGCCGATGGTTTCCAGCGTCTCCGTCAGGCTGCCGATCTGGTTGAACTTGATCAGGATGGCGTTGCCGATGCCCTGGTCGATTCCCCTTTTCAGAATTTTCGTGTTGGTGACGAATAAATCGTCTCCAACTAATTGAATCTTATCGCCTAACCGGGCCGACAGTTTAGCCCAGCCGTCCCAGTCGCCTTCGTCCATGCCGTCTTCGATCGACAGGATCGGATAATCGGCGCAAAGTTGCTCCAGGTAATCGACGAATTCATCGGCGTCACAGGACTTGCCCTCGCCGGACAATTCGTAGCGCCCGTCGCGATAGAACTCCGAGGCGGCGCAATCGAGCGCGAGATGCACGTCGCCGCCGGCCTTGTAACCGGCCAACTCGATCGCGTTGACGATTGCGTCGAGCGCCGCGGCGTTGGACGGCAGATCCGGCGCGAAGCCGCCTTCGTCGCCGACCGCGGTGTTGAACCCGTCCTTTTTCAGTACGGACTTGAGCGCGTGAAAAATCTCCACCCCGCAGCGCAAGGCTTCCGGGAAACTGCCGGCGCCAGTGGGCTGGATCATGAATTCCTGGATATCGACGTTGTTGTCCGCGTGTTCGCCGCCGTTGATGATGTTCATCATCGGCACCGGCAGGCTGAGGCCTTCATCGTTGCCGGCAAGCCTGGCGATATGCCTGAAAAGCGAAGTTCCGCGGCTGCTCGCAGCCGCCCGCGCGGCCGCCAGCGAAACCGCCAGGATGGCGTTGGCACCGAGCCGGGACTTGTTCTCGGTGCCGTCGAGGTCGAGCATGATGCGGTCGAGCCCTTGCTGGTCGGCGGCGTTGGCCCCGGCTAGCGCTTGCCGAATCTCCCCGTTGACGTTTTCCACCGCGCGCAGCACGCCCTTGCCGCCATAGCGCTCCGGATCCTGGTCGCGCAGTTCGAGCGCCTCCCTGGACCCGGTCGAAGCGCCCGAAGGCACGCAGGCGATACCGCCGGCGCCGTCTTCGAGCCGCACCTCGGCTTCGATGGTCGGATTGCCCCTGGAATCCAGGATTTCCCTGGCGTGAACTTTCTTTATTGCTGTCATATCAGTCCCTTATAGTGTATTTCGCGTGTTAGTTGTCAAGAAGTGTCGATCGCCGGCAGCGACTTGGCGAGCTGATCCACCGCCTGCATTTGCCTGAGAAAATCTTCCAGCCGGTCGAGGCGCAAGGCGCAAGCGCCGTCGCATGGCGCCTCATCGGGCGCCGGATGCGCTGCAATGAAGAGACCGGCGATGCCTTGCATCAATCCCGCCCCGGCCAGTCCCGCCAATTGCCCCCTGCGCCCTCCCGCGCCGTGACTTCGTCCGCCGGGAATCTGCAAGGCGTGGGTGGCGTCGAACAGCACGGGGTAGCCGAATTCCTTCAGCGCCCGGAATCCGAGCATGTCGACCACGAGGTTGTTGTAGCCGAAAGCCGTGCCGCGCTCGCACAACATCAACCTGGAATTTCCCGCCTGCTCGAATTTTTCGAGGATATGGCGCATTTCCGCCGGCGCCAGGAACTGGGCTTTCTTGATATTGACGGCGGCGCCGGTGCGCGCCATTGCGATGACGAGATCGGTCTGGCGGCTGAGAAACGCCGGTAATTGCAGCACGTCGGCCACCTCGGCAGCCGCTTCGGCCTGGCCGGGCTCGTGCACGTCGGTGAGTACAGGAACGCCAAGACTCCGCTTGACTTCGGCAAGCATGGCCAGACCGGCCTCCAGCCCCGGGCCGCGATACGAATCGATCGACGAGCGATTCGCCTTGTCGAAGCTTGCCTTGAAGATCCAGGGAATATCGAGTTTGCCGGTGACGCGCCGGAATTCTTCCGCCACGCGCATGACGATTTCAGGAGTTTCGAGCACGTTCATGCCGCCGACAAGCGTGAACGGCCGGTTATTGGCCAAGCGGATGTCGCCCACGATCACTTCTTTGACGGTCATCGCCGGCACCGGTTTGTCAGGAGTGAATCAGGCTCGAGCCGCGGTCA
>JANQSV010000216.1 GCA_028279115.1 Pseudomonadales bacterium | reverse complement strand
GAATAACGATATCCACCGGAACCTGCAGATTCCGCTTGCCGGCATCGCCGAACTGCGTGGCGACTCGGCGCCCGAAATCCGCATTGCGGTTCGCACCGGCGATACGCCTGCCGACGAACGCCGCAAGATGGCCGCGCACCCGCCGCATATCCTGGTAACTACTCCCGAATCCCTCTATCTGCTGCTGACCAGCGCCAGCGGCCGCGCCATGCTCGCCTCGGTATCGACCCTGATCGTCGACGAGATTCACGCCATGCTCGGCGACAAGCGCGGCTCGCACCTCGCGCTTTCCATCGAGCGGCTGGAAGACCTTGCCGGCCAGGCCGGCGGACAGCCCTTGCAGCGCATCGGCCTGTCGGCGACGCAGAAGCCCGTGGAAACAGTCGCGCAGTTCCTGACGGGCGCAAGGGCAGGCAATGCCGCGGCCCGGAACTTCGATTGCGAGATCATCGACGCCGGCTTCCGGCGCAACATGGAAATTTCGGTCGAAGTGCCCGGTTCGCCGCTGTCCGCCGTGATGAGCGCCGAGGTCTGGGAGGAACTGTATCAGCGCCTGGTCGAACTCATTCTCGCGCATAACACCACCCTGGTCTTCGTCAACACCCGCCGCCTGTCGGAACGTCTGGCCCTCGCTCTCGGCGAACGGCTCGGCGAAGGCGTGGTCAGCGCCCATCACGGCAGCATGAGCCGCGACCATCGTTTCGCGGCCGAACAGCAACTGAAATCCGGACAGTTGAAAGTACTCGTGGCCACCGCGTCCATGGAGCTGGGCATCGACATCGGCCATGTCGACCTTGTCGCGCAGTTTTCCTCGCCCAAGAGCATTGCCGCTTTTCTGCAACGCGTGGGCCGCAGCGGACATTCCATCGACGGCACGCCGAAAGGCGTTCTGTTCCCACTGAGCCGGGACGACCTCGTGGAAGCGGCGGCCTTGCTGGCCGCGATTCGGGACGGCAAACTCGACCGCATCCATGCGCCGGACAAACCGCTCGACATCCTCGCCCAGCAGATAATCGCCGAAGCAGCGATGAGCGACGAAGGATGGGAGCTCGATGAGTTGTTCGCCCTGCTGCGGCGCGCCTGGCCGTACCGGAATCTCGAACGCTCCGAATTCTACGATGTGATCGGCATGCTGGCGGAAGGCTATACGACACGGCGCGGCAGGCGCGGAGCTTTATTGCATCTCGACGCCATCAACGGCCGCATCCGGGCGCGGCGCGGCGCCAAGCTCGTGGCGCTGACCAATGGCGGGGCGATTCCCGACATGTTCGACTACCAGGTCGTACTCGATCCCCAGGATGTGGTCGTCGGAACCTTGAACGAGGATTTCGCGCTCGAATCCCTGCCCGGCGACGTGTTCACTCTCGGCAGCCATAGCTGGCAGATGATCCGGATCGATGGTCTGAAGGTGCGTGTGCGCGACGCCCATGGCGCGCGGCCGACGATTCCTTTCTGGTTCGGCGAAGGTCCCGGCCGCAGCAGCGAGTTGTCCGAGGCGGTATCGGGATTGCGCGGAAACCTGGCGGAACTGCTGGCCGAAGGCGGCGCCGCTGCAGCCAACGCCTGGCTGACCGGCGAACTCGGCATGGTCCCCGCCGCCGCGGCGCAACTCGTCGACTACCTGCATGCCGGCATGCGCAGCCTGGGTGTGATGCCCACGCGCGACACCATCGTCATGGAGCGTTTTTTCGACGAGGTAGGCGACATGCACCTCGTCATCCACGCGCCATTCGGCAGCCGCCTCAACCGGGCCTGGGGTCTGGCCTTGCGCAAGCGCTTCTGCCGCACCTTCAATTTCGAGCTGCAGGCGGCGGCCAACGAGGACAATATCGTGCTGTCGCTTGGCTCGGTGCATAGCTTCCCGCTGGACGAAGTGTTCCGCTATCTCAACAGCAAGACCGTGCGCGAAGTCGTGATCCAGGCCATGCTCGACGCTCCCATGTTCGAAGTGCGCTGGCGCTGGAACGCGACCCGCTCGCTGGCGATCCAGCGCAACCGCAACGGGCAGCGCGTGCCGCCCCAATGGCAACGCATGGACGCCGAAGATCTCGTCGCCCATGTCTTCCCGGACCAGATCGCCTGCCAGGAAAACCTTGCCGGCAAGCGCGAGATTCCCGATCACCCGCTGGTAACGCAGACCGTCCACGACTGCCTGACCGAAGCCATGGATATCGACGATCTGGTCACGCTGCTGCAAGACATGGAAGACGACAGGCTCACCCTGGTAAGCCGTGACCTGCGCGAGCCTTCGCCGTTCGCCCAGGAGATCATCAACGCGCGGCCCTATGCCTTTCTCGACGATGCGCCATTCGAGGAACGCCGCACCAACGCCATCCGCAACCGCTCCTGGCTCGACCCCGCCGAAGTGGAAGACTTCAGTCTGCTCGACGCCGACGCGATCGATCGGGTCAGGACTGAAGCCTGGCCGCTGATGGGCAACGCCGAGGAATTGCATGACGCATTGCTGACGTTGGGCTACATGACCGAAAAGGAATTCCGCCCCGGCGAGCGGTTCGCGGGCGAATTGATCGAACAGGGCAGAATCTGCCGGGCCGGCGGGTTTTGGCTGGCCACCGAAATGCTGCCGCGTTGCCGCGCACTCTTCCCTGAAGCGGCGCCGGAGGTAAGCCTTCCCGATTTCCTCGGCGAGGAAAAATGGACTACCGAAGACGCCTTGCGCGACATCGTTCGGGGCCGCCTGAGCGGACTCGGTCCGGTAACCGCATCAGAGCTGGCGGAGGAATTGTCGAACGCCGAAGCCGTTTCGGAAAAATCGGTGGAATCCGCGCTGCTCGCGCTGCAAACCGAAGGTTTTGCCATGCAGGGCCATTTTTCGCCCGAAGCCCGCGCCGGGTCCAAAAAGAGCCCGGTGCAATGGTGCGAACGGCGCCTGCTGCAACGCATCCATCGCTATACCATCGATCTGCATCGCAAGAGCATCAAGCCGGTATCGCTGGAACTGTTCACCGAATTCCTGTTTCAGCGGCATGGTCTGCGCGCCTGCGAAGCGTCCGGCTCGACTCCGGTTCTCGACGGCCAGTTGCAATTGCAGGAATGCATCCGGCTGCTCGACGGCGCCGCCGCTCCCGCGGCCTCCTGGGAAAGCGGCATCTACCCTGCCCGAATCGGCAACTACGACCCGCAATGGCTGGATCTGCTCAGTATCAGCGGCCGGCTGGCCTGGGGCCGTTACAGCCTCCCCTCGGGCAGGTTGCGCGGGGGCAGTCCGATCAAGACCACCCCGATCACCATGGCGATGCGGAGCAATCTCGATATCTGGCAGGCGCTCGCCGGCGCCCAGGCCGACAACCAGGAACCCATCGAGCCGGGCGCCGACGCACGCCGCGTCGAACAGGATCTCGAAAGCCATGGCGCAAGCTTTTTCGACCAGATTCAGACCCGTACCGGACTGTTGCGCACGCAGCTCGAGCAGGGTCTGGCCGAACTCGTCAGCCTGGGGCGCGTTTGCAGCGACAGCTATGTCGGATTGCGCGCATTGCTGCTTCCCGAACACAAGAAATCCGGCGGCCGGCGGCGCCGCAAGCTCACTTTCGGCGTCGAAGACGCGGGACGCTGGAGCCTGCTCGAGACTTTCCGGCAGCCATCCGGGCCGGCGCCGGCAAAACACCGCCAGCAGGCCTGGGACGCGCTCGACGAAGACCAGTTGCAACGCCTGCTCGACGTCTATCTGGATCGCTGGGGCGTGATCTGCCGTTCGCTGATTGCCCGGGAAGCGATGGCGCCGCCCTGGCGGGTGCTGTTGGCGTTGCTGCGGAAACAGGAATTGCGGGGGAAACTGCGCGGCGGCAGATTCGTTGCCGGATTGCAGGGCGAGCAGTTCGCCCGCACCGAAACGGTCGACGAATTGCGCAAATTCGGCCGCGAACAACGCCCGAACCGCCATTTCGTATTGACCGCGGCCGATCCCGTGAATCTGTTGCATTTGTTGATGCCGGAGCGCTCGCTGACGCGGCTGACGCGGAACCGGGTGCTATATCGCGGCGGCGTGCCGCTGGCCGTGCTGATCGCGGGTGAAATCGGTTTTCTCGGCGAAGTTGCAGCCGAGGATCAATGGAAGCTGCGGCAGATGATCGTGAGCGGCTCGGCGCCCGCGAGCCTACAACCTGCATCTGCGCAATCACAATTAGGGAAGCTCTGATTCATTCAGAGCTTCCCTGCGGCACAGGGATGTGCCGCCGAATTCGATGGCGCGAGCCATTGAATTCGGAAGCAAAACAAAACCACGCTTTTGTTTTGCGATAGAGAAAAATTCCATGGAGGGAATTTTTCGGAAAATACGCCCATCAGAAACTGAAGAAAAACCGCACGGAGAAATACAGCACCAGCGCCGCCATGGCGATACTGCCGAGGAATCTGGTCGGATTTTCCCTGAAAAAATCGAGTGCGGTTCTGGCTTCGCCTTGCTCTTGCGCTTGCCGATATTGTGATCGAATGCGCTCGCGCCGCTGCGCCTGGTACTCGTCAATCAAGCGGCGCGCAGTTTCGAATTGCCGATCCCGGCGAACCCAGATGGCTGGAAAGGAAATCCCGAAGAGTCCGGCCGAAGTTTCGAAATATTCGATTTCGTGGCTTTCGAGCAAGTCGCGCACCTCGTCCGCTTCGTCCTCGGGCACGTGCCGCAATCGGAACAGCAGTTTTGACATAATCGGGCTCCAATCGGCAAAGTTTATCCTGGCGCGCTGTTCCAGACCAAATACCCGAACCGCATGGCAATGAAAGAAAATCCCCGAAAACGGTGTCCTGTTATTCTGAGGCGCGCCGCACCGGGCGGGCCGGTCGGAATTCATCCGGCGATTCAACACGGGAAAATCGACATGAAACAGACAACACCGCTATATCGCACTCTTCGCTCCGGCATGACCTTGGCGGCCATGCTGCTTCTTTCGTTGCCGCAAGCGCCCGGAGCGCTGGCGGACACTTCGGTCTGGGAAGTTTCCAGAGGAGACGCCCGCTTGTACCTCGGCGGCACGATCCATGCCTTGCGGCCATTGGACTACCCTTTGCCCGAGGAATTCGATTTCGCTTTCGCGGCCGCGGACGAAATCCATTACGAAGCGGATTTGAAAGCAGCCATGGATCCGGCTTTCCAGGCCACCGCCCTCGCGCTTGGCAGCTACAACGACGGGCGCAGCCTGCATTCCGTATTGAGCGAGGAGGTCTATACCGATTTCTACACCCTCGCCGGAAGATTCGGCATTCCAGCCGGCGCGCTGGACCAGTTCAAGCCGGGAATGGCGACGGTCACATTGACCATGCTGGTGTTGGGAAATTTCGGCTATGGCCCCCAGGGCGTTGAAATGCATTTCATTGAACAGGCCGACCGCGACGGATTGGCCCAGGGTTTTCTGGAAACAGTGGAATACCAAGCCAACCTGATCGCGGAGCTTGGCGAAGGCAACGAGGATGCGATGGTCGCGGATTTTCTCGACCAGGTGGAATCCACGGAAGACGACATGAACATGATGGTAAGCGCCTGGCGCGATGGCGACATCGAAAAAATCGACGAGTTGATGTTGATGGACATGGCCGAGCGGTTCCCGGAAGATTTCGAAGCCATGTTCACCCACCGCAACCGGAACTGGTTACCGCAAATCATGGCCATGCTGGACGACGCCGACACCGAATTCGTTCTGGTCGGTGTGGGACACATGCCGGGGGAGGATGGATTGCTGGAACTGCTGCGGCGGGAAGGCGCAACGGTGCGCCCCCTGGATTTACAGGTTCCCTAGTTTTACCTGAACAATTCCATCCTTGGGGGTTTATATCGAATGGTTGACTCCGTGAATCCAGGCGGGCGAGGCATGCCTCGCCCCTGCAACCGAACCGCATGAAACGGTAGGGGCTGGGCATGCCCAGCCTGATCGGGTTAACCGCCTTCGCGCCGTTTCGGCTGCGCTCGAAGCTGCGCTTTGAAAACGCTTGCCTTCACCCATCGAATCCGGCGGCATATCGATGCGCCACCCGGAAGCTCCGATAGATAAATCGGAGCTTCCTTAACGGAGCATGGAGACGGGGCCCGCCGAGCTCGGGATCAGGAACTGGATTTGTGACTCAGAACGATCTGGCGCGGGCCGCTTGTAGTAGTCTGACCGCTTACCCCGGTGGGGATTTGTTGCACTTTCCCGCCAGCTTTCAAAAAATCCGCGACGTGTCTGGCCAAGTCTTCCCGACTGTTTTCCGCAGCTGCTTTTTTCTTTGATTTGGTCGACATCAGTTCCTCGCCAAGTTCGAATCAAAGCGACGCAGTATACACCGACCGCTCATTGCGGCCAAATCAGGCGACAGCGACTCCCGCCAATGGTTGGTCCGCAGGCGACTATTTTTCCCGTTTTCTTGGCATATCCGGAGACCTGTGTCTAAATTGCATTGTGGTAAGAATGCATTCACGGAGACAGGCAATGGAAACCACGATCACATTCCTCAAGCAGAACGGGCTCACGGTCGCCGCGCTCTTGGTTCTGCTGTATCTGCAAACGGATATGGGCGACGATATTCGGGTTCTGGGTGAGGATCTCAAGGCCATTCGCGCCGAAATGGCCGCGGGCTTCCGGGAGGTGCAGGCCGAAATGGTCAAAGGCGAGCGGGCGATCCGCGCCGAAATGGCGGAATCGGATCAAACGATCCACGCCGACATATCCGCTTTGGGCGAGCGCATGGCGCGGGTGGAGACCCGGTTGGCCGGCGCCGAAATCGCCGTCGCCGTTGACATCGATGAGAACCCACGTGCGGTTGGCTGCAACCGAATCGTTCACGCCGTCGTTGTTCGCTATCAAGTTTAAGGGACTGACATCGAATAGTTGGCGCGAAGGCGGTTGACCCGATCACGGGCTGGGCATGCCCAGCCCCTACAGTTTCATGCGGTTCGGTTGCAGGGGCGAGGCA
>JANQSV010000212.1 GCA_028279115.1 Pseudomonadales bacterium | reverse complement strand
CTCTTTCGTCGGTTCGCTGATCCATGATGCCGAGCAGGGGCGCGAACACCCAGTCCTGCAACAGCGCCACATCGAGCCGGTCGCTGGCCGACTTGTCTTCGAGCGAGGCGAGTACGCCCTGCCGCGGCCGCAGGCGCAGCCAGCGCCCTTCCAGATGCCTTCCCAAATACAACGCGAACTCGCGCGGCGCCGCGGGTTTGGCGTCGCCGGCTTCGACCTCGGAGAGTTCGAAGTCCCGTTCGAGCTTTTTCAGGAAATCCCCCGCGGCTAGACCGTTGAGATCGCGCACCACGCGGTTGTAGTCCAGGATCTTGATCTGGTCGTGCGGAAACATCACCACCAGGAACCAGTCCCAGGGTGAAGTGCCTGTCCTGCGGGGAGCGAACAGACCCAGGGTTTCCCGCAACTTCGCAGCGGCCTCGGAACGATGATGCCCATCGGCGACATAAAGCGCCGGCAGTTCATCGAGCGCCGCCTGGAATTCGAGCACCCACTCGGCTCGCGATACGGCCCAGAAAGTGTGGCGTATGCCGTCGTCGGCGGTGAAATCGTATTCCGGCTCTTCTGTCGTCGCGTCGGCGATCAATTCATCGACCGACTTGCGGGCGCGATAGGTGACGAAAACCGGCCCCACTTGGGCGCCCAGCGCGTGCATATGCGAAACCCGGTCATACACCTTCGGCGGGCGCGTCAATTCGTGTTTCTTGACCAGGCCCTGCTCGTAGGCTTCCAGCGAAGCCAGGGCGGCAAGCCCGGTCTGGACGTGATCGCCCATGATCTGGCGATAGACATAGAAACTGCTCGCCTCGTCCCTGACGAGGACGCCCGAATCGATGAACCGGTCTAGATTCGCCCTGCCCCGGGCGTAAACGATGCGGTCATGAGCGTCGATGGCGGGATCGACATCGATCTCGGGCTTGTTGATATGGAGAAAGCTGAACTGGTTGCCGCGCGCCATCTCCAGCGCTTCTTCCCTGCTCAATACATCGTAAGGCGGCGAGGCCACGCGCGCGGCGAATTCGGGGGCGGGCCGCAGTCCCCTGAACGGTCTGACCAGTCTCATTTCGGAATCCTGCCGAAAGCCATGGAGAATCTTTTCAAGCGGCGCGATTATCGCACTTCGCCTGCGTCGATTCTAATGGCTTCCCGCCTCCAGGGTAACGATCAGAAATTCAGTTTCAGTTCGACGCCGAGCATGCGCGGCGCATCGAATTTCATCACGGGAAACAGACCGACGATCGCCTGTGCAAGTACCTGTCGATCCGCAAGGTTTTTCCCGAAGATCGTAAAACTGTTGCGCTTGTCGCCCCAGGTCCAGGTAACGGATCCGTTCACCTTTGCCGCCGCCGGGCGATAGTAATAATCCAGATCCTCTCTGCCATAGGTGTTGTAGCGAGACAGGTAGCGCACGTCCAGCCGGTATTGCAAAGTGTTTGAGGAAAACTCCCGGGTGTAAGTCATGGCGCCGTATGCGGAAAGTTCCGGCGCCATCATGATGTCGAAATGAGAATTGTCGGTTACGATGCCGTCGCCGTTGAGGTCGGCATAAAAATTTTCCCATTCGGCATCCAGATAGCCGAAGGCGAAATTGAAAACGAGATTGGCGGTCGCCAGCCAGGACGATTCGATCTCGAACCCGTTGATGGACATATTTCCCAGATTATCGTTAACCGCTTCGGTGCCGCGACCCGTAATGTGAGGTCTTCTGACCAGGCCAACGATATCGGTGTAACTCGTGAAAAATCCGGCCGCGGCAAAACGCAACCGGTTTTCCAGCAGACTACCCTTGATCCCCAGTTCGTAGCTTGTCGATTGCTCCGGGTCATATGGGCCCGCGTTCTCGAGCAAGGTCGCCCGGCCATTGAAGCCGCCGGACTTGTATCCGGTGGATGCGGTCGCATAGATCATGGCTGAATCGTCCGGTCGGTATTCGACGCCGAATTTCCAGGTCGGCTGTTCCCATTCGCCCGCCGGAGTCATTCTTGTCCTCGGCGTTGGCGGCGCAGGCGGAGGCAAAGGGTCGTTCCGCAACTCGGCCGACTTTTCCTCGCTCGTCATTCTGGCTCCGGCCAGCAGCGACACGGTTTCGTTGAGATGGAACCGAGCCTGACCGAAGGCCGCGATACTATGGATATCCTGTCTGGCGCAAGCCACCTCGAAGGCATGCTCGAAGGCCTGGGTCTCGGACACCGGTGGACCGATATTCTGATGAAAGATGCGATTCGCTCTTTCGTCAAACAGATATAGCCCGGTCACCAGATCCCAACTTCCACCCTCTTCCATGTGATATCGGATCTCGAAGCTCTCCTGTTCCTGGTCGATATCGAAACCCAAATTGAACGGCACATTCGGAAAATCCGAAGGAGCCGGCGGGTTCCGGCCGACACGCCCATCGAGATCAACATAGGTCAGAAAATCGCTCCGGTGCGTGTTTGCCAGGATCGCCAGATAACCGCTGTTCAGAGGAATTTCCGACAAGACGGTAACCCCGTTTTCCGTAGCGTCTCGAAAACCGTCCTGATCGATGTTGACCAGATTCACGTCGCCATCACCTACGCCGTAAGGATCCTGGATCTGGTTGGATAGCGCCACACCGCCGACGCTTTCCTTCATCTCGTATAAAGTCAGACTGGTTTCCGCGAAAGTCCCCTCGTGGTCGAGCCGCAACCTGACATTGCTCGTATCCAGTTCGCCCAGTGTCCTGCCATTGAACGCGTTCATGAGATAACCGTCCATGGTCCTTCGGGATACCGTGAAGCGGCCGCGCAACGCGCTGTCGAACAATGTACCCGTTTCAGCCGTCAGCACATATCTCGACATGCCGTACTCGCCAGCCGAGACTCGCGCCGAAACGCCCGCCGTATCCGCCGCCAGCCGGGAAACGTAGTTGACGGTTCCCGCCAGACTGCCGCGACCGAAAAGAGTTCCTTGCGGGCCGCGAAGGATCTCTACTCGTTCGATATCGACCTGGTCGAATATCAGTCCGGTATTGCGCGCATGAGGGATTCCGTCGACCGTGATCTGTGTCTTTTGATCCGTAAGTGGATCTATATCAAAAAACCCGACGCCCCGGATGGCGAACTTCCCGGCGTTCTCCATCAGCAACACACTTTTAAGGATTACGTTGGGGGCTATCCCGTCAAGGTCGGTTATGTTGGTGGAGCCGTACTCCTCTACCATTTCCCCCTGTACTACCGAAACAGACAACGGAACTTCAAGAACGTTCTCCTCGACCTTCTGGGCGGTGACGATGATCTGTTCGAGTTGGCTGTTCTCGGCGCCAACAGCAAGCTGGAAACCGAGCCCGGCACCGAACAGCGTCCACAACCTGCCAACTGCAAAGTTCCGTGAAGAACTGATCACCGGATGGGCTCCCTATGCGGCGCGCTTCAATGATGCTGCTTCTTGGAACTATCTTAACTTAATGCGACGCCTTGTGAATGTAGCTTTGCAAAGACTTGTGCGTGATTTCGGCGGGAAAGCCGCGGCTTTGCAGAAACCTGAACAGGCGTTGGTGGTCCCGGCTGCCGGGCGCGAGATCAGTCTGGCCTCGCAGCCGGGAAGCGGCAAGATTTTCCGCCAGCGCGAGCCATTCATCGTCGGGGCGCGAGAAGTCAGAAATGATGTCTTCGTCCACGCCTCGCGCTTGCAGGTCCGCGCGAATATGTAGCCAGCCGAAGCCGCGACGCATGCGCATGCGCACATATTCTTCGGCGAAGCGCCCGTCCGACTGCAGATTTTCCTCCGCCAGCCTGGCCAGAACATCCTTGACAGACTCCGGCTCCGCTTCAGGAAAGCGATCCCGCAATTTGCGCGCGAGTTCGCATCGGGAATGTTCCCGTCGCGCGAGCAGGTCCATTGCGCGACGGCGCAGCGCCATCGCATCGGACCCGCTTATGTGACAGGGAGCCAAATCGAGCCGCCGTCAGGACTTTCTGGAATCGGCGAGCACCACCACGTCGTCGGCGCCTGAAGATTCCCGCGCTTCGGGCTGCTTTTCGCCACCGAGCGCTCGGGCGCGGATCTCTGTCTCGATTTCCTCGGCGATGGCGGGATTCTCCCGCAGATGGGCGGCGACGTTCTTCTTGCCCTGGCCGATCTTCTCGCCCTGGTAGGCGTACCAGGCGCCGGATTTGTCAACGAGGCCGAGCTTCACCGCTAGATCGATCACCTCGCCAAGGTGGAAAATGCCTTCGCCGTACAGGATTTGGAACTCCGCCTGCCGGAATGGGGGCGAGACCTTGTTCTTGACGACTTTCACCCGGGTCTCGTTGCCGACGACTTCGTCGCCTTCCTTGATCGTGCCGACGCGGCGGATATCGAGCCGCACCGAAGAATAGAACTTCAGTGCATTGCCGCCGGTGGTGGTTTCCGGAGAACCGAACATGACGCCGATCTTCATGCGGATCTGGTTGATGAAGATCACCAGAGTGTTGGAGTTTTTGATGACCCCCGCCATCTTGCGCAGCGCCTGGGACATCAGCCGGGCCTGCAAGCCCATGTGGCTGTCGCCCATGTCGCCTTCGATCTCCGCCTTGGGCGTCAACGCGGCCACCGAATCGATGACCACCACGTCGAGCGCGCCGGAGCGCACGACCATGTCGCAAATCTCCAGCGCCTGCTCGCCGGTGTCAGGCTGGCTGACGAGCAGGTTGGCGACGTCCACGCCCAGTTTGTCCGCGTAAATCGGGTCGAGCGCGTGCTCGGCGTCGATGAAGGCGCAACTGCCGCCCGCACGCTGGGCTTCGGCGATGACCTGCAAGGTCAATGTGGTCTTGCCGGATGACTCCGGGCCGTAAATCTCGACGATCCTGCCGCGCGGCAAGCCGCCGATGCCGAGGGCGATGTCGAGTCCGAGCGAGCCGGTCGATATCGCCGGAATCGCCTGGCGATCGTTATCGCCGAGACGCATCATGGAACCCTTGCCGAATTGCCGTTCGATCTGTGCCAAAGCGGCATTCAGCGCCTTTTCCTTGCCTTGGTCGTTTCTGCTGTTTTCAATCATGGTGTTTCCCTTGTCTGCTGATAATTCACAACCGTAGCTGGTTCCATGAGTTCCAGTTGCGCGATGTGTTCAATGCTCCTGGTTGTCAGATCAACCGCTACCGCCAACAGCTTAGTTCGATTCTGAAAATTCGCCTGATTTCCGGAGAAAAAACGGGCACTGTGGCAACGCGGCCAATTACTGTATATTCAAACAGTATATTGGCAGCCGCGGCGAATACTTTAGAAAAATTTTCCCATCGTCATTCCGCGTGAAGTAGCGGAATCTCATTGAGGGTACCCAAGGCCGGGGAGATTCTGCGCTTCGCTACGCGCGGAATGACAGGCACTCCATTTAGTCCAGCAGCGCCAGCAATCCTTCCAGCGCAGCCAGCACCGCGGCTTCGCGAACGGTGGCCCTGTCGCCGCCGAAACGAAACCTGCGCGCCAGCCGGCGCTGCTCCCATTGCCAGGCGATCCAGACCGTGCCGACGGGTTTTTCCGCGCTGCCGCCGTCGGGTCCGGCAACGCCGCTGACCGCGACCGCGACCCGCGCGCGGCTGTTGGCGATGGCGCCCTCGGTCATGGCGCGAACCGTCTCTTCGCTGACCGCTCCCGGGCCGCCAAACTCAAGCAGGCTCGCCGGCACGTTGAGCAGCCGCTGTTTCGCTTCGTTGGAATAGGTCACGAATCCGCAATCGAACCAAGTGGAACTGCCCGCGACCGCGGTGACCGCTTCGGCCACCCAGCCGCCGGTGCAGGATTCGGCGGCCGCGAGCAGCAACTTGCGCGCTAGCAGCCGTTCGCCGACTCTCGCGGCAAGGCGTTCCAGTTGTTCGTTCGAGCTCATTTTCAGGTTCGCGCTCGATTGTTCGATTCCAGCTCGATCATCGATCTGGAGGTTTCACCTTGACATTCACGATATCCAGACCGTGATATTGCTGATGCCGGATCGAAGCTCCGAGATGGCGCAACAAGCGCAGGGAAGCTTCCCGCTCCATGCGCGTTTCCTCGCCCGAGGGAATCCCCGGTATTGCCAACCGTTCCTGTAAATTCTCCTCTCCCGGCGCCACGACGAATTCCAGCATTGCGCCCCCTTCCCTTCTGGCCGCGGATAGCCGCATTCGCCACGTTCGGTCCAAACCGTCTTCCGGCGATTCCCTCTGCAACAGCGCCAGCAAGGTTTCTTCGGCAACCGCTTCGAGCCGTTCCGTCATTTCGGCGCTCCAGCCGTTGTGCGCGGCGAAGCCAGTCAGAAATTCGCGCATCTTCGGCAAGGCGGAAACTTCGAATTCGGCATCGAGACTGGCCGCACGGCGTCCGGAGAAGTTATGAAACCAAGTCATCAATATCGCCGCCAGACCGCCGGAGGTGATTCCGTTCGCAAAGATGCCGCCGGCGAACTCGACTACGAACGCCGGAAAGATCGCGTCGTTTTCAATACCGAAACCAAGCCAGAACGACAAGCCGACTATCACGCCCTTGCGATAATCGAATCCACCTTGCGCGATCATTCCCACCCCGATCATGAAGAGCATGCCGGTGAGAATGAAAAGGTAGGCGGCAACCACGGGTCCGGGAATCGCCAATATCAGCGCCAGCAGCTTGGGCATGAACGCGAACGCCAGAAATATGGCTCCGGCCGCGATGCCCACCGCCCGCGCGGCGA
The DNA here is from genome assembly GCA_028279115.1 of Pseudomonadales bacterium. GTDB lineage: Bacteria > Pseudomonadota > Gammaproteobacteria > Pseudomonadales > Pseudohongiellaceae > UBA9145. The sequence continues at coordinate 5,722 of JANQSV010000212.1, read as the reverse complement.
CTCCGCTGATTTCGATCAACGGGGCGGCAACCGAATAAGTCGTGTTGGGAACGGTTCCGGCCAGACCGCACAAGACATTGCCAAATCCGTCCAGAACGGCCGTTCCCTGCACCGCCCGGTAATCGATGGGCCGCGGGCGGCGCCAGGCAACCGTTTGCAAGGCGATATTGCTGCTGATCGACCGGATGGAACTGATTGCGCCCGTAATCAGAAACGCCGGCAGCAATACACGAAACACCGAACCGAATTCAAAATCCAGGCCCGGCGCCGCGAAATCCGGAAAACCGAACCATGGCGCGGCTGAAACCAAGTCGACATCGAGCAACCCGAAATACGCGGCGATTATGGCGCCAACGATCAGGCCGGCCAGCGGGCCCCACTGGCGCAATCGCGAATTGCCCTTCAGGGAGATGCCGAGAACCACCAGGATCGTCAGCAACGCGACCGTCGGCGCGGCATGAGCCGGACCGCCTTCAGGCACGGCGCCCAGCATCTCGAAAACAAAAGGGATTACTGAAACGGGCACAAGCAGCAAAACGGCGCCGGAGACCGCGGGCGTCAGGATGCGGCGAAAAAAGGCGAGCCGCGCAGAGAAAATGAGCTGGAATACCGATGTTGCCGCGACCAGCGTCGCCAGCATCGGCGGACCGCCTTCGGAAACCGCCAGAATTGCGATCCCGATGAAAGCGCTCGAGCTGCCTGAAACCAGTATATGTCCGCCGCCGATCCGGCCGAACCGGAAGGCCTGGAGGACAGTTAATAAACCGCTTATCGCAAGCGCCGCAAATACCGCCCACGATACGTACGATTCGGCGGCGCCGGCCGTCCGCATTACCGCGGTGGGTATCAGAATGGGCACTGTCAGCGTAAGTGCGGCAAGTTGCAGACCGAGCAGGAACGAGAGCGCGGGCGGCGGCTTTTCGTCGGCCTGATAGCGCAGCCGCGAGCTTCCGGACGACCGGTCAACGTTCATGGCGGCGCCGGGAAGGAGTCGCCGATTTCACGAATATGCAAGGCGATCAAGTAGACAAGAATATCTGGAACCACGGGAAAATATCCGTTGCTTACCGTATGCGCGTTGTATGGCGGGACAGTATGGTAGGATCGTTATTGCTACGCAAGGCGGGATCCAAGAAATGGACGAGAGTTTGACCGGTCGGGATTCCGGCGCCATTTCAATCGCATCTGAATCCGGCAACCGCAAGAATTCCGGCGGCAATGAACCCGTAGCGATCATTGGCATGGCGTGCCGGTTTCCGTCAAGTAAGAGTCTTGCCGATTACTGGGGCCTGCTGACCGCCGGCGGGAGCGCGGTAAAAGAGGGATCGCCCGGCGCGGTTATCGGCAGGGCGGGACGAATTTTCCCTCAATCCGACTCCAATAACGAGGCCACCCGTTACGGTGCATTCGTCGAAGATCTCGACATGTTCGACGCCGAATTTTTCCGCATATCCCCGAATGAAGCGCAAATGCTCGACCCGCAGCAACGGATGATGCTGGAAGTCAGTTGGCGGGCTCTGGAAGATGCGGCAATCAGTCCTGGAAGTCTCAAGGGCAGCCGCACCGGCGTCTACGCCGGCATCAGCAACTACGATTATCGCGACATGGCGTTCGAAGATCCGGCGATCGCGGAAGCCGCCGCGGGTCTTTATGCCGCGACCGGCACTTCGCTGAATACGGCAATCGGCCGGATTTCCTTCGTCCTTGGCCTGGAAGGTCCGTCGATGGCTATCGACACGGCGTGTTCGTCATCCCTGGTTGCCGTCCACCAGGCGGTTGCGGGACTCCAGCGCCTCGACGCCGATCTGGCGCTGGCCGGAGGGGTCCATGTCGTCCTGTCCGGTCGTCCGCAAGAATTGCGCGCGAACGCGGGGATGATTTCGCCTACGGGTCAATGCCACACTTTCGATGCGGCCGCCGACGGATTCGTCGCCGGCGAAGGCTGCGGCCTGATCGTTCTCAAACGCTTGAGCGACGCCGAAGCCGACGGCGACCGGATCTGGGCCGTCATCCCGGGCTCGGCGGTCAACCAGGACGGCGCCAGCCAGGGCCTGACGGTGCCCAGCGCTCCCTCGCAGGAAAAGGCGATGAAGGAAGCCTTGGCGCGCGCCGGCGCGTCCGCCGCGGACGTCGACTACCTGGAAGCTCATGGCACGGGCACGGAAGTCGGCGACCCCATCGAGTTGAACGCCGCCGCGGCGGTCTATGGCCGTGACCGGGCGAAGGGAAGTCCGCTGCTGGTCGGTTCGGTCAAGACCAACATCGGACATCTCGGACCCGCGGCCGGCGTCGCCGGACTGATCAAGACCGTACTGGCAATGAAACACGGCGTCATTCCCCGCCACCTGAATTTCGAAAATCCCAATCCGCGAATCGACTGGGACCGCATTCCCGTGCGCGTTACCGACGCCAAGACCGACTGGCCCCGCCGCCCAGGCAGGCCCGCCCTGGCCGGCGTAAACTCGTTCGGCTGGTCGGGCACCAATGGCCATGTGCTTGTGCGGAGCCATGGAGATTCGGAAAAGAGCGACGCCACTGCCGGCATGTCTTTTCCTTCCGGTCCCGCCGTGGCCGTAGCTTCCGACGCTACGGCGCCGGAATTGCCCAAAGCCAGAGATACCCGTTTCCTGCCCCTGTCAGGCAGGTCGGCAAAGGCGCTTCGCGAGACCGCCGTGAACTATCTGTCCTGGTTTGACGGGAATGTCGAAAATCCCCCTGCTTCTTCGACCGCCGCCGACCCGGAGCTCTCGGACCTGGCCTGGACGGCGGCAACCGGAAGAAGTCACTTCAGCCACCGGGCCGGCCTGGTATTCAGCAATCCAGCCCAACTCCGGCGGAGTTTGGAGGAACTGGCGCAATCGGAAAGCGCCAGCGGCAACACGACGCGCAAACTGGCCTTTGTCTTCACGGGACAAGCCAGCCAATGGCCGGGCATGGGACAGGCGCTATATGAAAGAGAACCCGTTTTCCGGTCGGTTCTCGACCGTTGCGACCGCTTGCTGTTCGGGGAACGCGGAATCTCACTGCTCGACGTGATGTTCGACCGCGGCGAAACCGAAGGTCTGCTGGACGAGCCGGCATGGACCCAGCCCGCGATCTATTCGCTCGAAAGCGCCCTGGTTGCGCTCTGGGAGAGCCTGGGCGTCAGACCGGATGTCGTCGTTGGTCACAGTCTCGGCGAAATCGCGGCGGCATATACAGCCGGCGGCTTCACCCTTGAAGCAGGGCTTCGTTATGCCGCCGTGCGTGGAAGCCTGATGGGAACGACGCGCGGCGATGGCGCGATGGCCGCGGTCTTCGCTCCCACGTCCCGGGTCGCGTCCGTGGTGGCCGAACACAATGCCAAAGCCAAGGTCGCCGAGTTGACCGTCGCCGTGGACAACGGACCGCAACAGGTAATCAGCGGACCGGGCAAGGATCTCGAAGTCGTGCTCGCGCGGTTCGAGGCCGATGGCGTCAAGGTGGCGCGATTGCGGCGCAGTCCCGCCTACCATAGTGCTCTGATCGAACCCGTACTGGATGAACTCGAAGCCGCGGTGGCGGAAATCGTGCCCGAGCCACCGGCCTTGCGCATAACCCTGGTCAGCAACATCACCGGCCGCCCGATCGATTCCGATGAACGTATGGACGCCAACTACTGGCGGCGACATGCGCGGGCGCCGGTGGCCTTCCGCGCCTGTGTCGAGACCTTGGCGGAGCTGGCGGTCGATATGGTCGTGGAAATCGGTCCCCACGCCGTGCTGGGTCCCGTGGTCTCGATGTCCTGGCCGGATTCGGCGGCCGCGGGGGCGCCTGCGGTGCTTGCCAGTCTGCAACGTCCACCACGGGAAGCTTCCGAGCTGATCGTCGATACCAGCGGCGGCTTCGTGGAGGCGGTTGCCGGCGCTTATGAAGCCGGTCTGGACATCGGGTTCGCCGGCCTGTTCATCGGCGAAAAACGGCGCCGGATTACGCTTCCGGGCTATCCGTTCCAGCGTGTTCATCACTGGGTTCAGATTTCGAGACGACAACGAACGGCGGACGGCCATCCGCTGCTCGGTTCCCGCCGGGAGTCGGCCCGCGGCGAGGTCACATTCCAGACGGAAGTGTTTCCCGCTGACCCTCCCTGGCTGGAAGACCACCTTGTGTATGAGCGCGTCGTCGTGCCTGGAGGCTTCTATGGCGCCATGGCGGTCTCGGCGGCGCTTACCTGCGGAGACGGGCCTGCGGTCGTGGAAGAGTTGCAGATCTACAGCCCATTGATGCTCGACGATGTGGATCCAGAAGCCGAAGCCGGCGAAGGAGGCCGCACCGTACAATTTGTCATGGACGGCTCGGACGACCTTGCGGAGCGTCCCTTTGAAATCTTCACCAAGGGAGAAAACGAGGAGAGTTGGACCCTTCACGCCGGAGGCCGACTCTCGGCGGGTGTGCTGGACCCCGAACCGCTCCCCCCGCTGGATCCGGACGCGCTCATGGCCGAGCTGACTCCTCAAGATCCGAACGAGTTCTACCGGATGCGGACCGAGACGGGCATCCATCTCGGCCCCTCTTACCACACGTTCGAATCCGCTTGGGCCGGCAAGGGAGAAGCCCTGGCGACGCTCGCCCTGCACGAATCCGTTGACGCAACAGGCATTGAGCTTCATCCCCTGCTGCTGGATGGCTGCTTCCAAGCCCTTTCGATGGCGCGCCATCTGACCGTCGCCGAACAGGGCGCCGTATACATGCCTTTCGGATGGGAGCGATTGTGGGTGGCAGGCCAGTTGCCCAAACGGCTGCTCTGCCATGCAACGGTGAGAACTCCGGCCTTGGAGGGCGGGTCGGGCGCGTCACCCTCCAGACCGCCCGAGGTCGTAACCGGTGACGTTCGATTCTACTCCACAGAAGGGGCGCCCCTCGGCGGTCTGCTGGGCTTCACCGTCAAGCGAGCCACCCGCAACGCTCTGCTCTCGCCAAAAGCCAGGCTGAAGGATCTACTGTACGAAGTCGCCTGGCGGGAGCAGCCGCTTGGCGAAAGCGGGCCCACCGCGGACTTCCTGGTCAGCCCGGCGACGGTTGCCTCCCAGTCGCGCACCCTGATCGAGCACCTGGCGGACCATGGCGTCGCGGCGGCGGACAGAACGGCCTTGCTCAAGGATCTTGAGCGATTGAGCCAGGCTTGCGTCCTCTCGGCGCTGGAGAAGCTGGGATGGAAACGGCGGGCGGGGGCAGAAGTCTCGCACGAGCCTCTTGGCCGCGAACTCAATGTGCTCGACAAGCATCGGCGCCTCTTCGGCAGGCTCCTCGCCATCTTGTCCGAGGCGGACATCCTGAGCCGTTCCGACAGGGGCTATATCGTAGCGGTCGGAGCGGACGACCCGCTCCCGGACGAAGCCCTGGCGAGCCCCGAACGCCTCGCCGAGCGGCTTCGGGCCAAACACCCCCACGGCGCCAACGAACTCGGCCTGCTCCGCCGGTGCGGCGCGGCGCTTGCCGAGGTTCTCCAGGGCCGCAGGGATCCGATGACAGTACTGTTCAGCGACGAAGCGCCAGGCGCGGCGGACTTGTACCGTCAGGCGCCGACCCACCGTGCGGCGTACCGGATGCTGGGAGACGCCGTAGAGGCGGCAATCTCCGGGCTGCCGGAGGATCGTCCGCTGCGGGTGCTTGAAGTCGGAGCGGGAACCGGAGCGGGAACCGAGACGGTTCTTCCGCGCCTTCCCGCCGACCGGGCCGACTACACATTTACGGACATTTCGGC
>JANQSV010000167.1 GCA_028279115.1 Pseudomonadales bacterium | reverse complement strand
GCAGTTTTTCCGTCAGCACGTCGGAGCCGTTGAGACGCCTGACGTAGTCCGGATCGATGAAAAACGACTTGCAGCGCTCGATTTCCGCATCCGTCAAGGTCAGCGCCGAGCCCTTTATTCGCTCCCATTCGGCGTGTACTTTTTCGCGGAATTTCTCGACGCCGGTTTCACGCACGAGGATCTTGATGCGGGCCTTGTACTTGTTGTCCCTTCGGCCTTCGCGGTTGTAGACGCGCATGATGGCTTCGAGCGCCGTCAGCAGATGCCGCTTTTCCACGTAGTCGAAGACTGCCTGGCCGATTACCGGAGTGCGGCCGAGTCCGCCGCCGGCAAGAATGCGAAAGGCGACTTCGCCGCTTTCCGCGCGGATGAGATACACCCCGATGTCATGCACCTGGGTCGCGGCCTGGTCGGCAGGCGTGCCGCAGACGGCAATCTTGAATTTTCGCGGCAGATAGGCGAATTCCGGATGGAAGGTCGACCATTGACGAATGAGTTCGCACCAGGGGCGGCTGTCCTCGACTTCATCGGCCGCCACGCCGGCGTAATGATCGGTCGTGACATTGCGGATGCAGTTGCCGCTGGTCTGGATCGCGTGCATTTCGACTTCCGCCAGATGAGCCAGGATATCGGGCGCCTCGATCAGTTCGGGCCAGTTGAACTGGATGTTCTGGCGGGTGGTGAGATGACCGTACCCCTTGTCGAAATGACGCGCTATGAAGGCCAGTTTGCGAATCTGCCGCGAGGACAGCAGGCCGTATGGGATCGCCACCCGCAACATGGGCGCGAGACGCTGGATGTACAGGCCGTTCTGCAAGCGCAGGGGCAGGAATTCCGCATCGCTCAATTTGCCGGCGAGATAGCGGGCGGTCTGATCGCGGAATTGCGCAACCCGCTCCGCGAGCATGCGATGGTCGTATTCGTCGTAAACGTACATGAAAGCGCTGCGGCTCCGGCCAACTGAAAACGAACCAGCTATTTTAACGGAAGCCGCAATTCTTTTTAACCTGTCCCGGAGCCGTCATCCTGCGCGAAGTGACTCAGGGCATCCATGCCCTTCGCCCCCGCGGGGCAGCGCTTTGCGCCGTCCAAAATGGCAATCCTGCCATTTTGTCGCAGGATCTTGTCCGTATGGCGCGAGATTCTGCGACTCCGCTTCGCTACGCGCAGAATGACATACCGTCAATCCAGATTGGGCGCCAGCAGGCGGCGCAGTTCCCGCTCGTCGCAGTTCTTGCGCGCGGCGAGATCGGCGACCTGATCCGCGGTGATCTTTCCCACCGGGAAATACTTCGATTGCGGATGGGCGAAATACCAGCCGGCCACGCTGGCGGCGGGCAACATGGCGTAACTTTCCGTCAGGCTCACGCCGATGGCCCGGGTGGCGTCAAGCACGCGAAACAGTGTCCGCTTTTCGCTATGGTCGGGGCAGGCCGGATAACCCGGGGCGGGGCGAATGCCCTGGTAGCGCTCCCTGATAAGTTCTTCCGCGGCTAGCGACTCGTCCCGAGCATAAGCCCAGAATTCGCGCCGCACGCGTTCGTGCAGCCGCTCGGCCAGGGCTTCGGTGAGGCGGTCGGCGAGGGCCTTGACCAGGATCGCCTGGTAGTCGTTGCCATCGGCTTCGAATCCGGCGGCGAGTTCCCCGGCGCCGCCGACGGCGACGGCAAAGCCGCCGATATAGTCGGTTCTATCGCTCGATGCGGGCGCCACGAAATCCGCCAAGCACAATTGCGCCTGATCGTCGCTCCGGACGGTCTGCTGGCGCGGAAAGTGGAAGGTGGCGGGTTCCACGCCATCCGCAGCTTGCAAGCGGATATCGTTGTCGCCGACCCGATTCGCCGGCCAGATGCCGAGTACGGCGCTCGCGGTCAGCAGCTTTTCTTCGATTATGTGGTCCAGCAATTCCCCGGCGTCGCTGAACAGGTCCCTGGCTGATTCGCCAACCTTCGGGTCCTGCAATATCGCCGGATACTTGCCGGACAATCCCCAGGTGATGAAGAACGGCGTCCAGTCGATATAGCCGCGCAATTCATCGAGCGGGTAATCCCGGATCGTATGGTTGCCGGTGAATGCGGGAGCGACGATCTCGGCCTTGTCCCAGTTGATCGCGAACGACCGGCTGTTGGCGGCCGCGTAATCAAGCAGTTCCCGCCGCCCGCCGCGTTTTTTCGTGCGCTCGCGAATTTGCCGGTATTCCTCTTTCAGATTACCGCAAAACTCCGGTTTGGCTTTGCTGTTGAGCAGGGAGCTGACGACGGCGACCGAACGCGATGCGTCCGGCACGTAAACCGCCTGGTCGTTGCGGTAATGCTGTTCGATTTTCACCGCGGTATGGGCCTTCGATGTCGTCGCGCCGCCGATGAGCAGGGGAATGCCGAAATCCTGTCTTTGCATTTCCTTCGCCACATGGACCATTTCGTTGAGCGAAGGCGTAATCAGTCCGCTCAGGCCGATCATGTCTACCTGTTCTTCGCGGGCGGTCTCCAGTATTCGTTCGCAACTGACCATGACGCCGAGATCGATAACCTGGTAGTTGTTGCAACCCAGCACGACGCCGACGATGTTCTTGCCGATGTCGTGTACGTCCCCCTTCACCGTGGCGAGCAGGATCCTGCCCTTGCCGCGGGCGCCTGTTCCTTCCTTTTCCGCTTCCATGAACGGCTCCAGATATGCCACGGCCTGTTTCATGACGCGGGCGCTCTTGACCACCTGGGGCAGGAACATCTTGCCGGCGCCGAACAGGTCGCCGACTTCGTTCATGCCGCGCATCAGCGGGCCTTCGATCACTTCGATCGGCCGCTTGGCCTGCCGTCTCGCTTCCTCGGCGTCTTCTTCGATATAGCGGTTGATCCCCTTGACGAGCGCGTGGCAAAGCCGATCGTCCACATTCCAGGCGCGCCATCCGAGGTCTTCTTCCGGCGAAGCCTTCACTGTGCCGCTGACTTCCCCGGCCAGTTTCATCAAGGCTTCGGTGGCGTCCGGCGAACGGTTCAGGATCACGTCCTCGACGGCTTCCTTCAGCGCGGCGGGAATGCTGTCGTAGACCGTCAACTGGCCGGCGTTGACGATGCCCATGGCAAGACCCGCGCGGATCGCGTGATAAAGAAATACCGAGTGAATCGCTTCGCGCACGGCATTGTTGCCGCGGAAAGAGAAAGACACGTTGCTGATGCCGCCGGAAACGAGCGCGCCGGCAAGGTTTTCACGGATGTAGCGGCAACACTCGATGAAATCGACGGCATAATTGTTGTGTTCCTCGATGCCGGTGGCGACCGCGAACACGTTGGGATCGAAAATGATGTCTCGCGCCGGAAAATCGAGCCGCTCGCGCAACAAATCGTAGGATCTTTTGCAGATTTCGTTCTTGCGAGCGAGCGAGTCGGCCTGTCCGCTTTCGTCGAAAGCCATGACGATGACCGCCGCGCCGTGTTTCAGACATAACGCGGCCTTGTCGAGGAAGGCCTGTTCGCCATCCTTGAGACTGATCGAATTGACAACGCATTTGCCCTGGGCGCATTTCAGCCCCGCTTCGATCACCTCCCAGCGGGAGGAATCGATCATCAGCGGCACCCGGCAGATTTCCGGTTCGGCGGCGATCAACTTGACGAACTTTTCCATCGCCGCCTCGGAATCGAGCATGCCCTCGTCCATGTTGATATCGATGATCTGGGCGCCCGCGGCGACCTGCTCCCGGGCCACGTCGAGCGCTTCGTCGTAGTTTTCTTCCAGGATGAGGCGGGCGAAGCGGGCCGAGCCGGTGACATTGGTGCGCTCGCCGACGTTCACGAACAGCGAATCGGCGTCGATGTTGAGCGGCTCGAGACCCGCAAGGCGGCAGGCGGGCGCAATTTCGGGGATCCGGCGCGGTTCGACCCCGGTCAGGGCGCCGGCTATCGCGCGGATATGTTCGGGCGTCGTCCCGCAACAGCCGCCGACGATATTCACCATGCCTCTGCGGGCGAAATCGCCGATGATCTCCGCCATCTGCTCAGGCGTTTGGTCGTATTCGCCGAACTCGTTCGGCAGACCGGCATTCGGATGCGTAGTGACAAAAGTCGGCGCAAGCCGCGCAATCTCTTCCACATGGGGTGCGAGCTGTTCGGCGCCGAGAGCGCAATTGAAACCGACCGCAAGCGGTTTCGCGTGCAGGACCGAATTGCAGAACGCTTCGACGGTTTGCCCCGATAATGTGCGGCCGCTGGCGTCGGTGATCGTGCCCGAGACCACCAGTGGCAGGCGTTCGCCGGCGTTCTCGAAGAATTCAAGGCAGGCATGGATCGCCGCCTTCGCGTTCAGGGTGTCGAACGAGGTTTCGATCAGCAGCAGGTCGGCGCCGCCTTCGACCAGGGCGGCGACGGCAACGGCGTAGTCATCGACCAGTTCGTCGAAGGAAACATTGCGGAACCCGGGATCGTTGACATCAGGCGAAATCGAAGCTGTCTTGCTGGTCGGGCCGATGACGCCGGCGACGAAACGCGGTCGTTCCGGCGTGAGCGCATTCATTTCGTCGCAGGCGGAGCGAGCCAGCCGCGCTCCCGCCAGATTCAACTCGCCATGCAGATCTTCCATGCCGTAATCGGCCTGGGAGCAGCGGCTGGAATTGAAGGTATTGGTTTCGACGATATCGGCCCCGGCCTCCAGGTAAGCCAGGTGGATATCCCTGATCAAATCGGGTTGGGTCAGGTTGAGAAGGTCGTTGTTTCCGCCGAGATCAACCTGCCAATCGCGAAAACGCTCGCCGCGAAAGTCGGGCTCACCGAGGCCCCGGGCCTGGATCATCGTGCCCATGGCGCCGTCGAGCAACATGATGCGCCGTTGAAGAATCTCTTCCAGGCGATTGTAACTGGCGGTTTTTTGCATGGCCGGGGAGCCGCCGAGAGAAAAAGGCGCCAATTCTATCAAAAGCCGCTTGCGCGAGTCGGCAAGACAGTAGTTTCGCAAATGAAGTAAAATACTTACCGTTTAAGTGTTTATGCGCGACGGAAATTGAAATCATGATCAGCATTACCGATTCAGCGCAGGAATATCTGGCGGAATTGCTTGCCAAGCAGGATTGCGAAGGCATCGGTGTGCGGATTTTCATTCTCGATGCGGGCACGCCCCAGGCCGAGACCTGCATATCCTATTGCCGGCCCGGCGAGCAGAAGCCTGATGACGAAGAGAAGGAATACAAGGGTTTCAAGGCTTATGTCGATCAGCCCAGCATTCCTTTCCTCGAAGACGCGGTAGTGGATTTCGCCAAGGATTCCATGGGCGGGCAATTGACGATCAAGGCGCCCAATTCAAGGCTGCCGCGGATTACTGAAGACAGTTCGATCGAGGACCGAGTCAACTACATCCTCTACAACGAAATCAATCCGGGCCTCGCCGCCCATGGCGGGCATGTGACGCTCGAGGAAATCTTCGAGGAAAACGTCGCCGTGCTCAGGTTCGGCGGCGGCTGCCAGGGCTGCGGCATGGTCGATGTGACGCTCAAGCACGGAGTGGAAAACGCCTTGCTGACGCAGATTCCGCAACTGAAGGAAGTTCGCGATGTTACCGACCATTCTTATCGCGAGAACGCCTATTACCGCTAGATTATTCTACCGTCTCACCGTGCGGTTCGGCGTTCAGGCCGGATAGCGCTTTGCAAGTTCGGAATAGACGAATTCCCGGTAATCCGGTTGTTCCGGGTCGGCGGCGGCGAGAATCTCGGCGAGAAACTCGTTGTCCTCCCGGCCGGCCCAGAGCTTCCGATAACGGCCTTCCTTGTAACCGTGATCCTGTCTGAACGTGTTGAGCACGTTCTTGCCGACGTATTGGCGGTACAGGTCGAGCCATTCCATTTCGCAGTCGCGCAGGATCGAGCCGAACAGGGTTAGATCGATGCGCCGATTCGCGCTGAGGCCGATCAGCAGTTCGAACTTTTCCAGCAGGTTCAATCGGTCAAGGCGCCAGGTCCGGCCGTCGAAATCGATCTCTTCGTCCACTGTTTTCGCATCCAGCAACCGTATCAGCGAGGTCAAGGCGCGTTTCTGGTCGCCGCCCTCACGCAACAGAATCTCCGACAACAGGAAGTGCCAGATATCCACGAGTTCCATTTGTAGCTGGGCCAGGTCGCACTGCTGCTTTTTCCACCATTTCCAGCCGTGATGTTCGATAGCCTCACTGCCTTCGACGATGACCGCCCTGAGATAAGGATAAGCCGCCGCAACCCATTGGGGATCGATCTTGCGATTCATTTCCGCTTGCAGCGAAAGCATGGCGGAAGCCTGTTCCCTGGACAGCATGGGCGGCGCCGGTCGAATTTCGTCGGTAGAGTGGGGACTAACGGACTTGCTTTTCGAGAGTGGTCAGCATTTCCTTTCGGCTGCGCAACATGTCGTTATAGGACTTGCGAACCGCAAGGACTTCCTCGTTTTCCTCTTCGGCTTCGTCCAGTTCCCGCAGCCAGGCTTCCAGCACCTTGATCTCTCCGGTCAATTGCATGGCGCCTTCCGCGATCAGTTTCTGATCGATTTCGAGGTCGGTGTTCTCGTATTCCCGATCGCCCACGGAACGCCCCATCAAAAAGTTGCAGGACAGCCGAGCATGTCACAGAGACCTGTAACGGTCAATAGCAGCGGAGTAGTGGCTTCGATACGTCGCCGTCTGGCGGGCGGCGTGCAGCGGACGCCGTGAATACGTCGGGGGATTCTACAAAATTGTTCATGCCATCCATGGCGCGGCTTTTGCAACTTCGATTACCCCCAGCCCCGCCATCCATGGCGGGTCGTTCGGCCCTTAAGAAGCTTCGCTTCTTATCGGCTGCGCCGAACGGGCCTCACCCATGCCTCGCACGCCCGCTGCATACCGCCCGCCGGACGGCGACTCACGCTGTGCAGGTGCGGCGCGGTTTTGCGCTCGGGCGAATTTGTGGCTTAAGCTTTGTCGGGGTCGGGCCGGATATGCGGGAGGGATTTTCCATGAATAGCGAAGTGGTCATTACTTGCGCGGTGACAGGGGCCGGAGATACGGTCGGCAGGCATCCGGACATTCCTGTGACTCCAGAGCAGATTGCCGGGTCGGCGCTTGACGCCGCGAAGGCCGGTGCGGCCATTGCGCATTGTCATGTGCGGGATCCGGCAACGGGCAAGGGTTCGCGCGATGTGTCGCTTTATCGCGAGGTGGTTGCGCGCATTCGTGACTCTGATACCGACGTGGTAATCAACCTGACTGCGGGCATGGGGGGCGACCTGTTCATCGGGCCCGACGACAGGCCCACGGACTTCGGCGAGGATACGGACCTGGTGGGGGCGCTTGAACGCCTGCCTCATGTGGAGGAACTGCTGCCGGAAATCTGTTCGCTCGACTGCGGTTCGTTCAACTTCGGCGAAGGCAGTCTGGTCTACGTCTCCACACCGGATATGCTGCGGCGGGGCGCCAGGCGTATCCGGGAACTTGGGGTCAAACCGGAACTGGAGATTTTTGACTCGGGTCACCTGCATTTCACCTTGCAGATGATTTCGGAAGGGCTCATCGATGGCAGGAACGGCTCACCGCCGCGGTCGGGAATGCCTGGCCCGCGCTGGAAAAGATGGGCCTGCACCCGGACGCCAGCCTCGACCGCTTGCGCTGCGCGGACTCCCTGGGCGCCGCTTGCCGCGCCGCCGACTTCATCCAGGAAAGCGCGCCGGAACGGCTCGAACTCAAGCAGAGCCTGCACGAACAGATTGATGCGCGGGCGCCGCCGGAAGCAATCGTTGCTTCAAGCACTTCAGGCCTGTTGCCGAGCGATTTGCAGTCGCGTTGCCGGCATCCGGAACGTCTTGTCGTCGGCCACCCCTTCAATCCGGTCTATCTGCTGCCGCTCGTGGAGGTGCTGGGCGGCGATCGAACGTCGTCCGGGAGCATCGACCGCGCCATTGGGTTCTACCGCGATCTGGGGATGCATCCACTCCTGGTGCGCAAGGAGATCGAAGGATTTCTTTCCGACCGCCTGCAGGAGGCCCTGTGGCGTGAACTCCTTCACCTTGTGAACGACGGTGTGGCGACGACGGACGAACTCGATGCGGCCATCATCTATGGCCCGGGGTTGCGCTGGGCTTTCATGGGCACGTGCCTCACGTACCATCTGGCTGGCGGCGACGCGGGTATGAACGGCTTCCTGAAACAGTTCGGCCCGACGCTTGAATTGCCGTGGGCTCGATTTCCGTCGCCGGAACTCAGCGACGAACTGATCGCCCGTATGGCGCAAGGCACGAACCGGCAGGCCGAAGGAAGGGCGGTGAAGGAACTCGAACGATTGCGCGACGACTGCCTTGTCGCGATTATGCAGGCGCTCCAGCGCTTCGAGGTCGGCGCCGGCCGCACGCTTGCCGAGGACGAGGCGCGCCGCGGCAGAAGACCGGGTTCTTGACTGGAAGTGGCGGTTTTCATTAGAATCCACCGCTTCCCGCGCAGGCGCTTGCCGGCCGGAAAAGTCCCCTTCGTCTAGAGGCCTAGGACACCGGGTTTTCATCCCGGCAACAGGGGTTCGAAACCCCTAGGGGACGCCAAACGCGAGAACCCGGCGCCAGCCGGGTTTTTTGCGCCCCCGGTGAATGTTTCGACGACGAATTCGTTCCATGACCGTAGCCATATCCGTCAACAATCTCGAAAAGGTCTACGCCAGCGGTGTTGTCGCGCTGAAAGGCGTATCGCTTCAGGTCCGGCAAGGCGATTTCTTCGCATTGCTCGGTCCCAACGGGGCGGGAAAGTCCACTTTTATCGGCATATTGTCCACGCTGGTCACGCGAAGCAAGGGAGACGTGCAGATATTCGGCCGTAATGTCGATACGCACGTGTACCGGACCAAGCTCGATCTCGGCGTCGTTCCCCAGGAAATCAATTTCAGCCAGTTCGAAAAGGTGGCCGACATCGTCATGACCCAGGCCGGTTACTACGGGCTGCCACGCAAACTTGCCGCGCAACGTACCGAGAAGTATCTGAAACAACTCGGCTTGTGGGAAAAGCGCGACGTTCGCTCGCGCCTGCTTTCCGGCGGCATGAAACGCCGCATGATGATCGCCCGGGCGCTGGTGCATGAACCGCGGCTGCTGATTCTCGACGAACCCACCGCGGGCGTCGATATCGAGTTGCGGCGGTCGATGTGGGATTTCCTGCTTGAAATCAATCGGGCGGGCACGACCATCGTCCTGACCACGCACTATCTCGAAGAAGCCGAGCAGCTCTGCCGCAATATCGCCATCATCGACGAAGGGCGCATCATCGAAGACACGAGCATGAAGAAATTGCTGCTCGAACTCGACACGCACGCCTATATTCTCGATGCGGAGGCCGACTTCGATCGCGACCTGAGGCACGACGAACCCGGCCTGAGCCTGCGCAAGGTGGATTCCCACAGCATTGAAGCGGTCCTGTCCGGCGGGCGTGACATCAACAGCGCGATCGCCGTACTCGACCGCCTCGGCATCCGTATCGTCAGCATGCGCAACAAGGCCAACAGGCTCGAGCAGTTGTTCCTGTCGCGCCTGCGCGCGGGCGAGAACCAAAACGGGAAAAGAGACGGCTGATGTTTTCCGATCACAGGCTGATCGCCTTCGAAACGATCGTCATCAAGGAAGTGCGGCGTTTCATGCGCATCTGGACGCAGACTTTGCTGCCGCCGGTCATCACGATTTCGCTCTATTTCGTGATCTTCGGCAACCTGGTCGGCAGCCGCATCGGCGAGATGGGCGGTTTCCGCTACATGGAATTCATCGTGCCGGGCCTGATCATGATGGCGGTCATCCAGAATTCCTATTCCAACGTCGTGTCCTCGTTCTTCAGCCAGAAGTTCCAGCGCAGCGTCGAGGAATTGCTGGTGGCGCCGATTCCCAACTACGTCATCCTGTCCGGGTTTATCGCCGGCGGAATGGCGCGCGGCCTCTGCGTCGGGTTCATCGTGACGCTCGTTTCGCTGTTTTTCGCGGAACTGCGGATTTTCAGTCCATTGATCATGCTCAGCGTGGTGCTTTTCACCTCGCTGGTGTTTTCCCTGGGCGGTTTCATCAACGCGGTCTTCGCCAACAATTTCGACGACGTATCCATTATCCCGACTTTCGTGCTGACGCCGCTGATCTATCTTGGCGGCGTGTTCTATTCGATCGAGTTGCTGCCGCCGTTCTGGCAACTCGTTTCCCGGTTGAATCCGATTTTCTATATGGTGAACACCTTCCGCTACGGTATTCTCGGCACATCCGACATCGACGTTGCCTGGGCCTTCGCAATGCTGGTCCTGTTCGCCGTCCTGCTTTTCGGCGCCTGCATCTGGCTTCTGCGCAGGGGAACCGGCATAAGGAGTTGAACCATGTCTGAAAATCCGCTTGGCCGCGGTGTTTCGACACCTGAAAATTACGCCCCCGAGTTGCTGCACCCGATTCCACGCGAACGGGTCGCCGGCGATGAAGGGCACATCGTCCATGGACTGGACCATTGGCGGGCCTATGAGTTGTCCTGGCTCGACGACGGTGGCAAGCCGGACGTCTTCATCGGCGAATTCATTTTCCCCGCGGATTCGCCGAACATGGTGGAATCGAAGTCGCTGAAATTGTATCTCGCCGGCCTCAACCGGGAACGATTCGAAAACACGGACCTGGCCGCCGAACGAATCCGCATGGATCTGGCGGCATGCTGCGGTGCGAACCCGGAGGTGCGAATCTGGGGACTGACCACCTACCCGGACGATTGCCGGCTTGGCGACTTTTCGCTGATAGACCATCACCCCGTGTCCATTGCCGGCGGCCCTGACGCCGGCTTGCTGGCAACCGGCGCGAACAGCGTCGGCGACAGGAAAATACGTACGGAACTGTTCCGCTCCATCTGTCCGGTTACCGGGCAGCCGGACTGGGCAAGCGTCGCCATAGCCTATGACGGCCGGGAAATTCCGGAAGCGGCGCTGCTGTCGTATCTGTGCAGCTTCCGCAGTCATGCGGCCTGGCACGAACGATGCGCCGAGCAGGCGTTTCATGACATCATGCGGGTCTGCGAACCGGAGCGATTGAGCTTGTCGATGCATTTCCTCCGGCGCGGGGGCCTCGAGATCAATGTCTACCGGAGCACTGATCCCGTAACGCCTGAACAACTGTTGGGCCGCGACGCAAGACAATAGCGAAGTGAATCCATACCGAATTCGGTGAGATGTCCGAGTGGTCGAAGGAGCACGCCTGGAAAGTGTGTATGTCGAAAGGCATCGAGGGTTCGAATCCCTCTCTCACCGCCAAATCCCGGGGGTCCATTTTGGACACATGGGTAACAATGACCGCGCTCCGTCGTATTAAGTTGAGGAGGCTTGCAAGACGTGTTGATTAAAAGCATCCAATTGGAGAACTTGCTTTCGTTTGGCCCTGGTACCGCGCCACTGGAGATGGAACCGCTTTCGGTGCTGATCGGTCCAAATGGCTCCGGCAAGTCGAACCTGATTGAAGCAATTGGACTGCTTCAAGCCGCGCCTCGTGATCTCTTGGCTCCGATTGGAGAAGGAGGTGGAGTTGGAGACTGGATCTGGCGGGGCGAACCGCAGGCTTCGGCAGCAAAAGTCGAGGTAGTAATTGACAACCCAAAGGGTCCACAGTCTTTGCGCTATCGACTTGGGATCACCAGACGGGGACAGCGCTTCGAATTGAAAGAAGAACAGATCGAAAATGAAAGTCCAGATCGCGGGCACAGGAATCCCTACATATTTTTTGAGAGGGTAGGGCTGCATTCCACTATCAATTATCGAGATGGGGAGAATAGAAAGCTCCGTCCTGAAGAGATTGACTCGGAACAATCAATCCTTGCCCAGCGCAAAGATCCTGACAGCTATCCGGAGTTGACTTACCTTGGCGAAGTCTTTGGCCGTATCCGACTATATCGTGAATGGACTTTTGGTCGCTATACACCTCCGAGAATGCCGCAAAAGGCCGACTTGCCAAACAATTTTCTTAGTGTAGACGGTACAAACTTGGGGCTCGTTCTGAATCGCCTCAAACGCGAACCGAGAGCCAAGGCCAGCATTCTTGAGGCGTTACGAAAACTGTATGAAGGGATTTCAGACTATGACGTCATTATCGAAGGAGCAACCGTTCAGGTTTTTTTTACGGAGGGCGACATCACCGTACCTGCAAC
Organism: Pseudomonadales bacterium; assembly: GCA_028279115.1. Classification (GTDB taxonomy): domain Bacteria; phylum Pseudomonadota; class Gammaproteobacteria; order Pseudomonadales; family Pseudohongiellaceae; genus UBA9145. The sequence continues at coordinate 4,872 of JANQSV010000167.1, read as the reverse complement.
ACGTCTGTCCGATGGAACTTTACGCTATCTGAGCCTGTTGTCTGTTCTTTGTCACCCGGATCCACCACCTCTCGTTTGCATTGAGGAGCCGGAGCTTGGTTTGCACCCAGATATCCTGCCTACGCTGAGCGATCTACTACGCGAAGCCTCGGAACGGTGTCAAGTCATAGTAACGACTCATTCCGATGTGTTGGTTGATGCGTTGACGGACTCGCCGGAAAGCGTGGTGGTGTGCGAAAAGCACGAAGGTCGAACCAACATGCGGCGTCTAGATCAGGACCAGCTTTCGGATTGGCTGAAGAGTTACAGTCTCGGAGAACTCTGGCGAAAAGGAGAACTCGGAGGCAATCGCTGGTGAGCGCGAAAGTTTATGTCGAAGGTGGGGGAGACAACAAAGCACTGCGGACGCTTTGCCGCCAAGGATTCAGTGAGTTCTTTCGTAAGACTGGATTTGCGAAACGTATGCCTCGAATTGTTGCAGGGGGGAGCCGTCAGCAAGTGTTCGAACTTTTTCGCACAGCGCTTAAGAATACTGCCTCTGACGAATTTGTCATTCTCCTAGTAGATGCGGAAGACCCTGTCGCGGAAGGAAACGGAGTCTGGAATCATCTTGAAAGCCGCGATGGTTGGGATAGACCACAAGGAGCAGATGAAGAGAATAGCCATCTAATGGTCCAATGTATGGAATCCTGGTTTCTTGCAGATAAGAAAATTCTTGCTGCTTTTTTCGGAGACGGGTTCAATCTGAACGCCTTACCTGCAAATGCAAGCATCGAAGAAGTATCGAAAAAAGACGTTCTGCAAGGACTCAAAAAAGCGACTAGAGCATGCAAGAAGAAGGGCGAGTACGGCAAGGGCCAGCATTCGTTCAAGATTCTGGCATTGCTCGACCCCAACAGGGTAATCAATGCCTCTCCACACGCCGAGCACCTGATTCAATCCCTGAGACGCAGGGCGGAGAATTAAGCAAGAGTGCGATTTGCTACCCAGTGGGTAGTGAAATCGGGGGTAAGCAGTAGAAATACACGCGAGTTAATATGCAGTTGGAAAGTCATCGTAGTCTGCTCTACCAAGCGGAAGTGTTATTCGAGAGGCATGGCGGCAGCAGCCAAGTTGTGGAAGATTTTAACGTGTTTTCAGTCCTTCGTACTGAGACCGACGAAGTAAATCTGCACTCGCGATTTCTTGCTGCCTTGCTGCGGTATCGAAGGTCGGACAGGGAACGGGCTCGTAATCTAGAGGATTTTTTGACCGCTGTCGCCGATGTCAAAGACTTTGATATGGATGGCGCGAGCGTAGAACGTGAATGCCATAACATTGATATCCTGATTCGAGATCGGACTTTAGCCCGTGCGGTCGTGATTGAGAACAAGATTTAGGCCGGCGACCCACATCGTCAATTGACACGATACGCGGAGCAATTAGAAGGCGAGGGTGTTGGGCAGTTAGATTTGCTTTATTTAACGCTAGATGGTCATGAGCCAAAGGAGCACAGCGCTGCCGGTCGTCCTGTCAAGTGCATCTCCTACAAGGATGATTTACCTCTTTGGCTCGAACGGTGCCAGGAGTGGGCCTATGACGAGCCTTCACTGCGGGAATCGATAGCGCAATATCTGCGCCTGATACGAAAATTGACGGGTTCAGATCTACGAGGAGAGTACATGAACCAATTAGTAAATTTGATTCTGGAGAGCAACAATCTCCTTCTAGTCCACGATTTGAACGAAGCTATGGTTGATGCGAGGGTCTCGTTACTCGAAACATTGTGGCAAGAGTTGGAAAACGAGGTGCATCGGCAAATCCCCGATCTACCGGAAAAAATGTCCAAAAACGAAATCACAAGTGAGAAAATCAGAGAGTTTCTTACCAGCAGAAGAGGCATTGTGTATCATGGATTGTTCTACGATCTTGGAAACGGCGGTGGTCTTGGTATCGAAGCAGGGCGAACGATGTATTTCGGCGTTTGTTGTTCCCAGAAGTAATTTCCAACTGAACACCACCGGCTAAAGGAACTGATGGCAGGCTTGGAAGGGAATGCTCAGAAGAACAATGAGTGGTGGCCTTGGCATCAATATGCACCATGGGATGTCGATCTGAAACATCCAAGCAGAGAAAACTTGATTCTGTTATCAGATGATCAGGTTAGGAAAGGGCATGTGGAAAAAATTGTATCTCGCGTAAAAGTGGTATGGGAGTAGTTTAAAGAAAAGTCCAGCTAAAATCGCGGAGGATGGCATATGCTTGTGGGGATGTCTGTTGAAGTGACGGCAAAGCTAGGATTGCGCTCAGGCAATTCTTTCCGCATTGCGGAGAGGATTCAGGCAATCGGCTCAGAAACAGCACCCAGTGGGTACTGAATTTGCCGCTCGCTTACATATCGATAGACGCGGTCCGGTTCAGTTGGATAGTTCGTGGGAACTTTCTCCCATCAATTCAGTATGAAAACTGGAAGCAGGTTGGACGCGGGAATAGTATTTATGGGACACCCACCGAAAGTTGCCGGAACAGTCGGTTTCACATGCGCGCCAATTGAGAAAGACCGCTTGCCGCGGCCTATAGTGGATTTCGGGCCGCCAAGCCCGGAAAACGGCTGAAATCGCGGTCTGCCGTCCAGAGTTCGCTTACGCCGTGTGTGATGCACATGGCCGCCACTCTGGCATCATGAACCCTTGGACCTGAAATCCGGCCCTTTGCCAGAAGATCGGCCAAGGTCTCCCAATGATCTTGCGTTTCACCGATGAGTTCGGCAGCCGGAGATTCCAGCCAGGCATCAATCTGATCGATGGCTTGGGAGACGGTGGAAGGGGGAGCGTATATCCCGGGATGTGTCACGATCGCCAGGAATTCGTGCAAGCACGGCCAAGGCAATCCCCAGGTGGCGCGTCCCTGCGCAAGAGACTCGACGCAAGTCCTCGCACGATCATGCCATTCCGAATCCCCGCGATGCGCGTACACAAGGATATTGGTATCGGTCGCAATCAATCGCCGCGTCCTTCGTAGACCGAATCCCTAATTTTTCCCCAATCCGCGCCGCGGAATTGCTCTTGCAGACCCTTGCCGGAAACGCTGGCGTCCCTCAGGCGGAATTTGCCCGAGCCACTTTCAGCGCGAATCGCCAAGCGGATCCCGCGTTCAATCAGTGACCTGAGCGTGATGTCGTGCCTAGCCGCATGTTGCTTCGCGGCTTTCGCAAGATCGTCGGCTATTTCAATAGTCGTTTTCAATATGGGTGCCCATATGTTCTTCTATGGGTGACCATACTAGCCTCCTGGATTGCGCTGCGTCAATTCTTTCCCCACTGGGAAGAGAATTCGGATAATCTGCAGGAGCCTTCGCCCATCAGCTCAATATCAGAGCGAAAAACAGGACTAATGTGGCGTTTCTTGTTCTCGATATGCGGCTGGTCCTGGATTGGGCATGGATGCCTAATTCCGCGGGACAGACTCAAGGCGCAGCAGGGCGCCGTTTTCCTCGTCGAGGAGGACGTAGAGGTAGCCGTCCGGGCCCTGGGCTACACCTGTGACTCGGGAATTCAACTGGCGCAGCAGGCTTTCGCGGCGGATTTCCTGGCCCCGGCTGTTGAATACGACCCGTTCGATATGGCCGGTGCCGGGAATCCGGCCTTCCATCATCGAGCCGACCAGCATGTTGCCTTGCCATTCCGGCAGCTTGTCGCCGGAATAGAAAATCATCGACGCCGGCGCGATCGATGGCCACCAGATGACCTCCGGGTCCGCGAAGCCGGCGTCCCACGGACGTTCGGAAACCCTGTCGCCGCGATATTGGCGGCTGTAGGAAATGATCGGCCAGCCGTAGTTCGCGCCCGGCCTGATGATATTCGCCTCGTCGCCGCCCTGGGGCCCGTTCTCCGTCGCCCATAATTCCCCGGTTTCGGGATGGTAGGAAAGGCCGATGATGTTGCGGTGGCCCACGCTGTAGACCTCCGGCAGATACTCTCCGCCCTCGACGAAAGGATTGTCGGCGGGCGCCGAGCCGTCATCGTTCAGGCGCAACAACTTGCCGTAATGAAGCGCCGGATTCTGGGCGTAGTCCCCCAGGCCCGCATAGACATATGCGCCGCCGATCGACATCAGCAACTTGCCGTCCGGCGTAAACAGCAACTGTGAAGCCGCGATGCCACGGTCCAGCCCCCTGGCCGGAAAATCTCCTCGACATCCATGAGCACGTTTTCAACGATGCGAGCCCGGAGCAGCGCCACGGTCTGTTCCGGCTCGCCGTCCACAACGATCGGCTTGGTATAAGTCAGATACACGACGCTGTCGTCGTCCGGATGCACCTCAACCGCCATCAGGCCAGCCAGATCGCTCTCAAGCAATCGCCCGTCCCGAACAACCCGGAGTTTCCCCGTATATCGCTCAGTAACGAGAATGTCCCCATTGCCGCGAAACGCCACATCGAACGGATTCGCCAATCCGGTGGCAACAGGCGTAACAAGCACTTCTTCGATCTCGAAGGTCTCCATCGTAAACGGCCGCGTCGGCGTAACCTGCCCCGCAAACGGCGTCCCCTGGCCCAGCCCGACCCCGGCCACCCCCAGCCCAGCCGCCAAAACAAACGCCCTTGCCGCCAGCCATCTACCAGACATCACTCGCGCTCCTGTTTGCCCTCGCCCCAAGCTTAAACGCCGCTTCCAGCCCAAGTCCACGTTTTTCAGGCACAGCATGTTTTGGGGAGATTCTGCGACTCCGCTTCGCTCCGCGCAGAATGACAGAGGGAAAGGTCCGCACAGTGTGAGTCGCCGTCGGGTGGCGCGGGGTTTAGCGGGCGTCCCCGACATGGATGTCGGGGCCGAAGCGTACAGGGGTGGAGGCAAGCGTTTATGAAGCGCAGCTTCATGCGCAGCCGGAACGA
>JANQSV010000177.1 GCA_028279115.1 Pseudomonadales bacterium | reverse complement strand
CCGGCCGCGGAAGACGGAGAATTCACGTTGATCCTTTTCGATAGCGCCGGTGTGCGGGTTTACGCCGAGCCGCTTTCGGTCATGTCGGTCAGCGATGGGGACGAGTCTTTCTGGGCCGCCCGCACGCCGCTGCCGTTGCGCGCGGCGCGGGAGATCGTGATTCTCGACGCCCGGGGGAACGAGGTGCTGCGGCAGGTTCTGCCCGACCTGGAATAGTGGGTGTCCCGCCCGGGAGCACTACCTGTCGACGTGACAGGCAATGGGAAGTTTGGCGGTTCAATCCTCCGGTTCGGTTTGGCTTTGTCGCAATGTGTCGGCGCCCAGCAGGAGATTGAACCCTTCCATATTGGCCGGAATCACTACGGTACCGCCGCCATTGGCGGCGAATGACTGCAGCGCCACGTTGATCTCGTGTTGCAGATACTCGGCGGTGAGGCTTGAATTGATGATGTTGTTGGCTTCGGCGATGCCGCGCGCCCGTTCGATCTCGATGAGCGCGTCTTGCCGCGCGATTTCCACTTGCACTTGTTTGGCTTCCAGTTCCTTCTCCGCTTGCACGGCAATCTGGATTGCTTCCTCGATACTGGGGTCGGTGTTGAGAGCCCTGATGACCACCCGCGTGATCGTGAATATGCCCGGGTCCGACAATTCAAGGCGGCCTTGCAAATCGGCAAGGACAAGATCCGCGATAATGTCCCGTTGCCGGTGCAATTCCAGACTGTCGATCGTGGCGACTTGCTCGTAAATGGCGGATCGCGCCTCGCGCATGACAAGCCCGTATGCCGGCAGCAAGGCGCCGTCGTTGCCTCTTTCGGAAGTGCCCGCATACTTGACCATCAATTCAGAGATGCTGGACGCATTCGCCTGGTAGAACACCGATACGTCAAGGTCTTGCAAAGTCAGATTGTCGCCGGCTTTGGGTCTGAGATCTTCAAAATCGACCGGAATTTCCTTGGCGCTGAACTCGAAAGCCCGCGTCAGTATCGGCATCTTGAAATTGAGACCTTGCCCCACTTCCCGATGATTGACTTCGCCCAATGTGCGTTCCACGACAACGTTGCCGGATTCGACGGTGTAAGCGGTCATGGATACGACAATCAGAACAATGAAAAATGCCGTGATTATTCCAGCTGCGACTTTCATCTTGCTTGCTCCTTGAGTGCGGTTTCGCTTGAGTGCGGTTTCGCCACCCGCGCAGTCTAAACACAAGTTTCCGGATATGCCTAGAAAACAGCGAAAATAGTTCGGCGTCGAGTGGAGGCGGGTGTCCCAAGGCTCATGGGACACCCACTCCGAATCACTTCCAAACCTTGGTCGCCACGGTCTGGGGGCGTGTTGCGGAGGTGCGAGGCAGGCTGCCGAGCCCGAAGCTTACAGAGGTGCGGGCAAGCGGTTATGAAGTGCGGCTTCATGCGCAGCCGGAACGACGCCAGACTGTGATTGGCGGCTGGACCGTATTCACGGCGTCCGCGGCACTCCCCCGGGCCCATGGCGACGGATCGGGGCCGCTGAAGGTGGGAAGCCGCAAATAGTGGGTGTCCCATTTTTTGCCACCATTTTTTGCCAGAGGCCAAAACGCGCTAACATTCACCCCCCACTCGAACAATCAGGGACCAGATCATGCTCACCAGACTGTTGGCGCCGGTCGCCACGCTGCTTGTCTGCCTGCCGGTGTCCGCTCAGGAAAATCTGACGCCGAATGGTATCGCCGATCAGCGCGCCGGGGCTTACGCCTTTCGCAACGCGAATATCTATCAGCCCGACGGCAGCATTCTCGGCGGAGGCAACCTGCTCATTCGCGAGGGCCGCATCGTCGGGATCAACGATGACGACGATGCGCCCGCCGGCTACTTTTCCATCGATCTCGCCGGCAAGTACATCTACCCCGGCCTGATCGATATCTATACCGACTACGGCATCCCCGAACTCGACCGCCCGCAGGACGAAAACGGCGCCGGCGAAAACCTCGAGCCCGACGACCGCGCCCGCAACGTCAACGACGCCATCCGCGCCGACTTCCGCGCCGCCGCCGCTTTCGCGCCCGACGAGGACGACCGTGAGGAACTGCGCGAACGCGGCTTCACCGCCGTGTTGAGCCTGCGCCCCGACGGCATCGCCCGCGGCACTTCCGCCCTCATCACACTCGGTGACGAAAGAGCGAGCGAGGCCATCATCGTTGCCGACGCCGCGGCGCATTACTCCCTCGACAAGGGGACATCGATCCAGGCCATGCCGACCTCGCTGATGGGCTCGTTCGCGCTCTTGCGGCAGACTTACATGGACGCGGAATGGTTCGGCGCCCAGGAACCGCGGCCCTTTACCGACGCCACGCTCGAAGCCTGGAACGGCACGCAGGATCTGCCCCAGATCATGGAAGTCGACAACTGGCAGGAAGCGCTGACCGTCGATGGCATGGGCAACGAATTCGGCGTGCAATACGTGCTCAAGACCACCGGCGACAGTTATCGCCGCGTGGAGGAGGTCGCGGCCACCGGCGCCAGCCTCATCGTGCCGCTGGATTTCCCCGAAGCGCCGGAAGTGGCCGACCCGCTCGACGCGGAGGAGGTCAGCTTCGAAGCGCTCAAGCATTGGGAGCTGGCGCCGTTCAATCCGCGCCTGCTGGCTGAGCAGGGCATCGACTTTTCGCTGACCAGCGCCGGGGCCGGTAGTGATTTTTGGCCCAATCTGCGCAAGGCCGTGAGCAACGGCCTGCCGGCGGAAACCGCCATCGCCGCGCTGACAACCATTCCGTCCGAGACCCTCGGCGTTTCCGATCTCGTCGGACAACTCGCCCCCGGCGCCCTGGCGAATTTTCTCGTCGCCTCGGGCGAATTGCTCGATGAAGACACCGTGCTGCTCGAAAGCTGGATCCAGGGCAATCGCTACGTGATCAATCCGGGCCGGCAGGAGAACGCGGGCCGCTATGAGTTGGCGCTCGACGGGCAGACCCGCGTACTTGAGATCGAATTCGACGGCGCGGACCCGGAAGCGACACTCGATCCGGATGGCGATTCGAGTTCGGCCAATATCGAACTTGTCGACGATCTGATCACCCTCGATTTCGCCTGGGACGAAGACGGCAATCGCATCCGGCTAAGTGGCTGGCGCGATGGGGGCGGCCGGAGCGACGCCGGCGGCTGGCGCGGCAACGCGCTCACTCCCTCGGGCGAGTCGCTTTCCTGGCAGTTGAGCCGGGTCGATGACGCCGCCGGAGACGAGGAAGAGGACGTGGCAACCGAAGTGGCCGAACTGCCTTCGCCGGTGCTGTATCCCTTCGGCGCCTATGGCCGCACCGAATTGCCCCGGCCGCGGGATTTCGTCGTCCGCGGCGCCACTGTCTGGACCAATGAGGACGCGGGCAACCTGATCACCGACGTGCTCGTGCGCGACGGCCGGATCGAAGCGGTCGGCGACGATCTCGACGCCGATGGCGCCGCCGAGATCGACGGCAGCGGCAAGCATCTCACCCCCGGCATCATCGACGAGCATTCGCATATCGCCCTGTTCAACATCAACGAGACCCAGACCAATTCGAGCATGGTGGAGATGAACGACGTCGTCGATTCGGAGAACATCAATATCTATCGCAACGCCGCCGGGGGCGTGACGGCGGCGCAGTTGCTGCACGGCTCGGCCAATCCCATCGGCGGCCAGTCGGCCATCGTCAAGATGCGCTGGGGCGAGCCGTCCCGGGGGCTGCTGATCGAGGACGCCGCCCCGTTCATCAAGTTCGCGCTCGGCGAGAACGTCAAGCGCAGCACCAATCCCGCCTCGGTGCGCTATCCGCAGACGCGCATGGGGGTTGAGCAGGTCTTCGTCAACGCTTTCTCCCAGGCGCGCGAATACGGCCGGGCCTGGGACGAGTACAACGGCCTGTCGGCTTCACAACGGCAGCAGACCGCGCCGCCGCGGCGCGACCTCGTCCACGAAGCCATGCTCGACGTGCTCAATGGCACCCTGTACGTCACCAGCCATTCCTACGTGCAATCCGAGATCAACGTGCTCATGCATGTGGCCGAGCAGTTCGACTCCAACATCAACACCTTCACC
>JANQSV010000112.1 GCA_028279115.1 Pseudomonadales bacterium | reverse complement strand
ATGTTCCTGTTGCAGTCAGGGCCTTACGATTCTCCCGACAAACTCGTGGAAGCCGAAATGGTGTTCCGCCTGCACAACATCCCCACGGCCCGGCTGTCGCCGCCTTGATCATGGCGAGTCCTTTTGAGGAACGGCGATGTTGATTTTTCCGCCGCAACCCCAACCTTGCGTAACTGGACCGGCCCCGGCATCTGAATGGCTCGTGCGGCGCGTTCCCGGAGAAAGTCTTGGATCAATATAGAGGCACGACAGTCGTTTCGGTGCGCCGCGGGGACAGCGTCGTGATTGGCAGCGACGGGCAGGTAAGCCTTGCCGACACCGTGCTCAAGGGCAATGCGCGCAAGGTGCGCACCTTGTACAAGAACTCGGTGCTGGCGGGATTCGCCGGCGGCACCGCCGACGCTTTCACCCTGTTCGAGCGTTTTGAAGCCCAACTCGAGCAACATCAAGGCAAGTTGCTGCGCGCCTCGGTGGAACTGGCGAAAATGTGGCGCACCGAGCGGGCGCTGCGCCGGCTTGAAGCCCTGTTGCTCGTCGCGGATCGCGAATCCTCGCTGCTGATAACGGGCAACGGCGATGTGATCGAACCGGAAGATTCGATCCTCGCGATCGGCTCCGGCGGCAATTACGCGCTGGCGGCGGCAAGGGCGCTCTATCGCAATACCGATCTCTCGGCCCGCGAAATCGTCGAGCGCAGTCTCGGCATCGCCGCGGATATCTGCGTCTACACCAACGACAGCTTGTGCATCGAAGAACTGCAACTGTCCGACTAAGCACTCATCCAGCCCCGGCAGGAGCCGCAATTCCATGTCCATGATGACCCCCAGAGAGATCACGTCCGAACTGGACAAGCACATCGTCGGCCAGAACGACGCCAAGCGCGCGGTCGCCATCGCCTTGCGCAATCGCTGGCGCCGGCTGCGCCTCGACGAGGAAATGCGTGGCGAAATCACGCCGAAGAACATATTGATGATCGGCCCCACCGGCGTCGGCAAGACCGAGATCGCCCGGCGTCTCGCGAGGCTCGCCCGAGCGCCTTTCATCAAGGTCGAGGCGACCAAGTTCACCGAAGTCGGCTATGTCGGGCGCGACGTCGAGTCGATCATCCGCGATCTGGTCGACGAGGCGATCAAGATGTTGCGGGAGGCCGAGATTCAAAAGGTCCAGAACCTGGCGATGGACCGGGCCGAAGAACGCATTCTCGACGTGCTGCTGCCGCGCGCCAGGGAGCAGGAAGGCGAAGCGCGCGATTCCAGCGCACGACAGATGTACCGCAAGAAATTGCGCGAAGGCGAACTCGACGACCGGGAAATCGAGTTGCAACTCGCGGAACAGCCCGCGGGCATAGAAATTATGGCGCCGCCGGGGCTCGAAGACATGACGAGCCAGTTGAAGACCATGTTCTCCAGCATGAACAGCAGCCGCAAGAAGTTGCGGCGGATGCCGGTCAGCGCCGCCTTGAGAGCGGTAACCGAGGAAGAACAGTCGAAACTGGTCGATGAAGAGGACATCCGCGGCCGGGCGGTGGAAGTCACCGAACAGATGGGCATTGTTTTTCTCGATGAAATCGACAAGGTGACGAGCCAGCACGAACTCACCGGCGCCAGCGTTTCCCGCGAAGGCGTGCAACGCGACCTGCTGCCGCTGATCGAAGGCTCCACGGTGAAGACCAAGTACGGCATGGTGCGAACCGACCACATTCTTTTCATCGCCTCTGGCGCGTTTCATTTTTCCAAGCCTTCCGACCTGATCCCCGAGTTGCAGGGACGGCTGCCGATCCGGGTGGAACTCGGCGCGCTTTCGGTGGAAGATTTCGAACGCATCCTGGTCGAGCCGGACGCATCGCTGACCGAGCAATACCAGGCTCTGCTGGGCACCGACGGCCTGCTTCTCAAATTCGCCGAAGACGGCATCCGCATGATCGCCGAGATCGCCTGGCGGGTGAACGAGCGCACCGAAAACATCGGCGCGCGGCGGTTGCACACCGTCATGGAGCGGCTGCTGGAGGAAGTTTCCTTTGGCGCCCCGGACATTGCGATCGGCGCCGATGGCGAACTCGTCATCGACAGCGCCTATGTCGAAAAGCAACTGGCGGACCTGGCCCAGGACGAAGATCTCGCCCGCTACATCCTGTAATGGACGCTCTGTGATGTCCGGGCCGGTTCCCACAGGAATCAAGTTGCATTCCGGTTCGTCCGTGCTGGAACTCGACTATGCCGGCGGCAAGGCTTGCCGGCTCGAGGCGGAATTCCTGCGCGTGCATTCGCCTTCCGCCGAAGTGCGGGGCCATGGCCGCGGTCAGGAAGTGCTGCAGACCGGCAAGCGCAAGGTGCGCCTGACCGCAGTCGAACCCGTCGGCAACTACGCCGTCAAGCTGACTTTCGACGACGGCCACGACAGCGGCATTTATAGCTGGGAGTACCTGCATGAGTTATGCTCGCGCAAGGACGAACTCTGGCGCGAATATCTCGAACGCCTGCGCGAGGCCCGCGCCAGCCGCGATCCGAAGGAATCCGGCGTGCAGGTGTTGAAATTCAGGCCGCCCGAATGAGCGAACACGGCAAGACCGCAAACTTCGGCTACCGAAAAGTGCCGTTCGCCGAACGGCAGACACGGGTGAACGAAGTATTCCACTCGGTCGCCCGCCGTTACGACCTGATGAACGACCTCATGTCGCTCGGCAGCCATCGCCTGATCAAGCGTTTTACGCTGGAATTGAGCGCCGTCCGCGCCGGTCACGCGGTGCTCGATCTCGCCGGCGGCACCGGCGACATGGCCATGCGATTCTCGCCCCTCGTCGGCGCCGACGGCCGGGTCGTACTCGCCGATATCAACGAAGACATGTTGCGGATCGCCAGAGACCGCATCATCGACCGCGGCCTGGCCGGCAACATCGATATCGTCCGGCTCAACGGCGAGGAACTGCCTTTCGCCGACGACAGTTTCGATTGCGTCTGCATCGCCTACGGCCTGCGCAACATCACCGACCAGCCCAGGGCGCTGGCGTCCATGCAGCGGGTGCTCAAGCCCGGTGGGCGGGCGCTCATCCTGGAATTTTCAAGGGTTGGCAATCCGCTGCTCAGCCGCGCCTATGACGCCTGGTCGGCGCTCTGGCCCGCGGCCGGCAAGCTCGTCACCGGCGATGCCGGCAGTTACCGCTACCTGGTCGAATCGATTCGCGTACATCCCGACCAGGAAACGCTGCTCGGCATGCTTGAGACCGCGGGATTCGAGCAAGGCCGATATCACAATGTGATGGATGGCGTCTGCGCCGTGCATGTCGGCCTGAAGCCGGCGGGCGCTGCGGCCTGATTCGCCCCATGTCTCTTTCGCTGGCTGGTTCGGCGCTGCTGTTCCCCGTCGAGAAACTGGTCAACGGGCTGATCGCCGGGGATGCTCACGTCGCCGGCAATCTCTCCCGCTTCCGCGGCAAGCGGGTCGAGGTGCGAACCCCGCATGCCGGGGTCAACCTGCTGTTCGATACGGGTGGCATTCGTTTGAGTACGCTCGATGCGGAAGCGCTGGGCGAACCGGCGGACGTGACCGTTCGCGGCACGGCGCCGCAGTTGTTCAGATTGCTTACCGACAGCGGTCGGCCATTGGCCGACCGTGAAATTCGCGTCGAAGGCGATGCCGAACTCCTGCTCGACCTGCAACGCGCGCTCGATGAAATCGACGTCCGCTGGGAGGATTA
>JANQSV010000089.1 GCA_028279115.1 Pseudomonadales bacterium | reverse complement strand
ACCTGACGCGCCAGCAGAATGTGCTCCCGCGTCTGCGGCATCGGACCGTCCGCCGCCGAAACCACCAGAATCGCGCCGTCCATCTGCGCCGCGCCCGTGATCATGTTCTTCACGTAGTCCGCGTGACCCGGACAGTCCACGTGCGCGTAGTGACGATTCGGCGAGTCGTATTCCACGTGCGAGGTCGCGATCGTGATCCCGCGCTCGCGCTCCTCCGGCGCATTGTCGATCTCGTCGAACGCCTTCACCGATCCGCCGTAACGATCCGCGCAAATCTTCGTCAGCGCCGCCGTCAGCGTCGTCTTGCCATGGTCCACGGGGCCGATCGTGCCCACGTTCACGTGTACCTTCGTTCTCTCGAATTTTTCCTTCGCCATTGTTGCCTGCCCTTTTGTAACCGTCTTTCGTGACTACCTGCGCATTGCGCTCTGCCGCCTGAAAATCCAGAAGCCCGGGAATAGATAAGTGGTGCTCACATCCGGAGTCGAACCGGAGACCTCTTCATTACCAATGAAGTGCTCTACCTCCTGAGCTATGCGAGCCGATCCCGCGCGGATACCCGGATGCTGATTCATACTAATCTGGAGCGGGTAGCGGGAATCGAACCCGCGCGACCAGCTTGGAAGGCTGGGGTTCTACCTCTGAACTATACCCGCCTTCTGGAAACAACTCCGTCCCGCACGAGTTTCCAGTTGGTGGAGGGGGGTGGATTTGAACCACCGAAGCTTACGCGTCAGATTTACAGTCTGATCCCTTTGGCCACTCGGGAACCCCTCCCAAAAGAGCCCCAACCGGGCGCCTTCAGCCGACGGCTCTCACAGGAACGCGGCATTCTAGTGGAAATGATCTGCGTGTGCAAATGTTTGACACGCATTTTCCGCGCCTGTCAATTCGGGACTTTGGTCAGCAAAATCAGGCCATTGCGGGATGTCTTCGGGGTCTTCCACGTGGCGCCGCAAGCGCACTTCGGCGATATCGCCGGGCTGCGCGATGTAAACCGTCGCTTCAATATTATCGCTGATCGAGGCGGCGGCGAATTCGCTGGCCTCGAAAATGTCGGCGAAACCGTGAACGAAGAGGCAGACCTGTTCCGCTTCCGCGCCCAGCCGCGCCAATTCGACCTCCCGCGCTTCGCGCACGAGTTGCAAGCCTTCGTTGCGCAGCGGCCGCGGCGCCGGCGCGGCGGGCAATTCCGGCGACCGCAACAGACTCCAGCCGAAATAGGCGATGTTCAGCAAGAGCAGGAAGACTACGATGTAGCGCAATTGCGCCTCCCATGTTGGTTCAGCCATGCCATCCCTGGCGCGGCTTTGCTGGTTTCTCCAATCCCCGATCTCGACGGCCCAGCCACCGGGCACAACTCGGTGGCGCTCGGCCTGCGCATGAATGCCGCGCTTCATAAACGCTTGCCCCCGCCCGGCAAAAAGCGGCGCTTTTGCCGGCTGCGCCGAGCGGCCCTCACCCTTGATCGGGACAGGCGAGCGCGAGGCCGTCGAGCACGAGGTCCGGGACGGTCACGACGCCTTCACGTCCATATTCCTTTGCCAGAAAGGCGCTCAGCAGGGTGGCGTCACCGCCGGTCAAGATCGCCGCGGGATCCTCCCCTTCCCGCTCGAAGCGCTCCAAGGCCGTGCATACCGCGCCGCACAACATGAATAGCGTGCCGTTGCGGACGGCGGCGCCGGTGTCATTGCCGGGCGCGGTGGATTCGGCCGCGTCCGCCGGAGACAGCTGAATCGACGTATTGCTCGTGAGGGCCGCCCGCGATGTTTCCAATCCCGGCATGATGTACCCGCCCAGATGCAATCCGTCCGCGTCG
>JANQSV010000075.1 GCA_028279115.1 Pseudomonadales bacterium | reverse complement strand
GGCCTTGAGCGCGTGCCGCACCGATGTGCATTTGTGGATCACCTTGATGCCGGCGTCTTTCAGGTAGGGGAGAACCTGTTGCGGATTGTTGCCCGCGGTCTCCACGACTTTCACGCCGCTGTCGATTATGACCTTGACGATGGCCGGATAATCGACCGCTTTCACGGTCGGCAGAAAGGTCAGATTGACGCCGATTGGCTTGTCGGTCATGTCTTGGGCGCGGGCGATCTCGTTGGCGAGATCGCCGGGCGTTTTCTGGGTCAGCGCGGTGATGATGCCGAGTCCGCCGGCCTCTGAAACCGCCGCGGCAAGTTCGGCGAAACCGACGTAATGCATGCCGCCCTGGATGATGGGATGCTCGATTCCGAGCAATTCGGTGATACGTGTCTTCATGGCGCTCTCTTAAATACTCCGCAAGCTCAATGCTCCGCAAGCCGGTGCGAATGCTCTCATCCTACGCCGCGAATGTCATCCGGGGATTCCGCTTTCCCTATTTCAAATCAGCAGGTGACCACCTGTGGCAGACGCCGGAAATGACGATCACAAGTGCATAGTACGAGTTCGTGCTGCACCACCAGGGCGGCGATCCAGAGATCGTTCGTCGGAATGGCCGCTCCATCGCTGCGGAGTTGCTCGCGACACTTATTGCCAAGCGTCTGGGTCGATACGCTCGAAGTCGGCGACGGCTCGATCAAAGTCCGGGTCTTCCTGCCAAGTGCCGATCAAATGATCCAAATCCGCGTGCTCGACCGATTGCGGCCCCATTCCCATGCCGCGGGCGAGCGCTTCGACGACAACCGCGTTGATACTCTTCCTTTCGGTGCGCGCGCGATGCCGCACGGCCCGGTCCAATGCCTCGGAAACGGCGCGTATGGTGTATTGCATGCTCATCGTGTAAGTCAATGTATGCGAACTATTGCATGCAGCGCAAGCGGCAAATCAGGACACGCGAAGGCCAAGCTTCTTGCCGCGGTGGGATATGTCGATACAATTCGATTTTGTCGACACGTTTCGGCGATATGTCGATGGCATCAACATATCCGGCTGGCAAGAGATCCTGCGACTGTGCGCAGGATGACCGTTCTCCCGCCGTCATTCTGCGCGGAGCGAAGCGCAGTCGCAGAATCTCATCGGCACAGTGAGAACTGCTGGCTTCCCCGCCTTTCGTTTAGAATTGGCGAAAGCTTGCTACACTTTTGTGGCCGCTCTGACAAGACTGATCGACGGAGAACGGGCATGACGTATCGGGCGCCATTGAAGGAGATGCGGTTCTTTTTGCGCGAGTTGGCGGGAGTGGATGAAGTCTGCGGCAAACCGCCGTTCGAGGACGCCAGCCCTGAGCTCGTTCCCGCCATTCTGGAAGAGGCCGCGAAACTTGCCGAAAACGTGCTTGCCCCGCTGAACGGCGCCGGCGAGGCCGACCCGCCGAGGCTCGTTGACGGGCAAGTGCGCGAGACCGCGGGATTCGCCGAAGCCTACCGGCAGTTCGCCGAGGGAGGCTGGAGCGCCTGTTCCGCCAATCCCCGCTTCGGTGGAATGGGCCTGCCACACGCCATCAACAGCGCGGCATCCGAAATGTGGGCGGCCGCCAACCTCAGCTTTTCCATCTGCCCCATCCTCAGTATGGCCGCCATCGAAACGCTCGAATCCCACGGCGAAGCGGAGCTGCAGGAGAAATTTCTCGAAAACATGGTGAGCGGCCGCTGGACCGGCACGATGAATCTCACCGAACCCCAGGCCGGATCCGACCTGGCGGGGGTTCGCACCCGGGCGGTGCCGGAGGGCGATCATTACCGAATTTTCGGACAAAAGATTTTCATCTCCTGGGGAGACCACGAAATGGCGGAAAACATCGTCCATCTCGTGCTCGCCCGAATCGAGGGGGCGCCCGAGGGCGTGCAAGGCATCTCCCTGTTCCTCGTGCCGAAATTCTTGCCCGGGGAAGGCGGCGCACCCGGCGAACGCAACAATCTCGGCCCGATCGCACTGGAAAAGAAGATGGGCATCCATGGCAGCGCCACTTGCGCCATGGTCTACGGCGAGGAAGGGAAGGGCGCCGCCGGCTGGCTGATCGGCGAGGAGAACAAGGGTTTGTCCTACATGTTCACGATGATGAACAGCGCGCGATTGCACGTCGGCCTCGAAGGCGTCGGCCTGAGCGAGTTGGCCACGCAGAAGGCCGTCGCGTTCGCCGCCGAAAGAGTGCAGGGGAGGCCGCTCGGCCGGCGCGACGGCGCCATCATTCACCATCCGGACGTGCGCCGCATGGTCATGTTCATGAAATCCATGACCGAAGCCGCCCGCGCCATCAGTTATACGGCCGCCGGCGCCCTGGATCGCTCGATGACCGGCGAGGACGGCGCGAGAGCCAGATACGAACTCCTGATTCCGGTCGCCAAGGGCTGGAACACCGAAGTCGCCCAGGACGTCGCCTCCCTGTGCATGCAGGTGCATGGCGGCATGGGTTACGTCGAGGAAACCGGCGCGGCGCAAATCGTCCGCGACGCCCGGATCATGACCATTTACGAGGGCACGACCGCGATCCACGCGAACGACTTCATCGGCCGCAAGACGCAACGCGACGGCGGCGCCGAACTGTCGCGGCTGTTGCTGGAAGCCGGTGAAACCTGCGCCCTTGCCGCAAAGTCCGACCGGCTAGCCAATGCGGCGGGCTTCGTCGGCGCAAGCGTGTCGCATGCGCAGGAATTGACGCAATGGCTGCTGCGGGAAGGCGATGAAACCAGGGCCGCCGCCGCGGTCAATTTTCTCATGGGCTGCGGGACGCTGATCGGCGCCTGGCTGTTGCTCAAGTCGGCGCTGGCCGCGGAAGCGGCCATGGAGCAGGACCCCCATTTCCATCAGGCGCGCATCCGCATCTGCAATTTCTACGCCGCCCAGGTGCTGCCCCGGGCCGAGGCCTGTTTCAGCGCCGCGCGCCGCGCCTCCCTGCCCGATCAATGGCTTACCGACATGGCGCTCGGCATCTGAAGAGTTAATTGGAGGGAACTTGGGAACATGCCCCGCATATTCGACAACATAGACAAAAGCTTGCTGCCAGCGTTGCAGGAAACCTTGGACATCACAGAGCGGGCGGATTTCTGTGTCGGCTATTTCAACCTCCGTGGCTGGCGTTATCTTGCGGATTACACTGATCGTTGGACTGGCGGCGATGGTGGTTGCTGCCGCCTGCTTATCGGTATGCACATCACGCCGAGTGAAGAACTCCGGCGAGCGTTACGTGCCGGCGACAACGACGAAGTTCTGGATAATCAAACCGTTACTCGGGAAAAGCGTCGGATCGCCCAGGAGTTTCGTGAACAGCTGACTTTCGGTACGCCGACCAATGAAGATGAGATGGCGCTACGACAACTCGCCCGCCAGATTCGCGAGCAAAAGCTCTTCGTCAAGGTCTATCTGCGCCACACCTTGCACGCGAAACTCTATCTGATGCACCGGAAGGACCCGGTCAATCCCATCATTGGCTACGTCGGCAGCAGCAACCTCACAATGGCCGGCCTTTCCCGCCAAGGCGAATTGAATGTCGATGTACTCGATGCCGACGCCACCCGGAAGTTGTCAGACTGGTTTGACGACCGCTGGAGTGATCGATGGTGTCTCGACATTTCTGAAGAACTTGCTGACATCATTGATGAAAGCTGGGCGGGCGAGCGTCTTGTCCCCCCTTATCACGTTTACTTGAAAATGGCTTACCACCTGGCGCGGGAAGCGCGCGCGGGACTGGCTGAATTCCGTATTCCGGCAGTGTTTGGCGACACCCTATTCGATTTCCAGGTCGCCGCCGTTAAAATCGCCGCTCACCACCTCCACAAGCGGGGCGGCGTCCTGATTGGCGATGTTGTGGGACTTGGCAAATCCATCATGGCCACGGCCCTGGCCAAGGTGTTCGAGGATGATTTCCATACCGAGACCCTCATCATCTGCCCGAAGAATCTGGTATCGATGTGGGAAGATTATGTTCACAGGTACCGACTGCACGCCAAGGTGCTGTCCATCTCCAGGGTAATCAATGAACTGCCGGAAAAGACCCGCCGTTATCGTGTAGTGCTGATTGACGAATCCCATAACCTGCGCAACAAGGAAGGCAAGCGGTGGCGCGCTATCCGTGAATACATCGAGAGCAACGACAGCCTCTGCATCCTGCTTTCCGCAACCCCTTACAACAAGACCTACCTGGACCTTTCCGCACAGCTCGGCCTGTTTCTTCGGGAAGATCAGGATCTAGGAATCCGACCGGAGAAGCTGATCTCCCAACTGGGCGGCGAGCACGAATTCATCAGGCGTCACCAATGCCCGGTGCGTTCCATCGCGGCATTCGAGAAGAGCGAAGACACCGACGATTGGCGAGACCTCATGCGGCTTTACATGGTGCGCAGAACCCGCAGCTTCATCGTGCAACACTACGCGAAAGAAGATGACCAAGGGAAATACCTTGAATTTTCCGACGGGCAAAAGTCCTACTTTCCCCAAAGAACTCCCAAGACCATCTCTTTTCGAATCGACGACAACGATCCGAACGATCAATACGCCCGCTTCTATTCCAACAAGGTAGTCGGCGCGATCAATTCCCTGACCCTTCCGCGCTATGGCCTCGGCAACTATCTCGTGCCCAATCCGCAATCACCGCCGACCCGCCAGGAGAAAGAAATCACCGATGGTCTTTCCCGCGCCGGAACTCGCCTTATGGGTTTTTGCCGAACCAACCTGTTCAAACGTCTTGAAAGTGCCGGACACGCATTTATGCTGTCGGTGGAGCGGCACATACTGCGCAATTTCGTCATTCTGCATGCAATAGAAAACCAACTGGACATCCCCCTAGGCGCTCAGGGTGCAGAACTGCTCGATACCCGCTTCAACGACGAAGACTTTTTTGACTCCGAGACGGAGGAAATCATCAATATTGCGGATGGCGAAGAAGTAACCGGGGAACCTGAAGCATTCGCCGGCAACTCAAGCGGTCTGCGCACCGAAGCCGAATACCTGGCCAAAGCAGAGAAGGTGTATGCGGCCTATAGTGGTCCCCTACGAAGCCGATTCAAGTGGCTCCCCAGCAATTTGTTCGTCAAGGCGCTGGCCAACGACCTGCTGGCTGACGCCAAATCACTGATTGGCGTACTGGATCATTGCGGCGCATGGCAGCCGGACTGCGATGCTAAGCTCAATTCCTTGGTTCAGCTCATAGAAAAGCGACACGGCAACGAGAAGATTCTCGTTTTCACCGAGTTTGCCGATACCGCCCGCTATCTGGAAGAAACACTCAACGAGCGCGGTATCCAGAAGCTGGCGCGGGCGACCGGAGACAGTGAGAACCCTACTCGACTCGCCTGGCGTTTTTCCCCGGAATCCAATGAGAAACGCAAGCAGTTTCCGGAGAAGGAAGAGTTGCGAGTGCTGATTGCCACCGATGTGCTGTCGGAAGGCCAGAACCTCCAGGACTGCGCCATCATCGTAAACTACGATTTGCCCTGGGCCATAATTCGGCTGATACAACGCGCCGGTCGCGTGGACCGCATAGGGCAGAAGTCCGACAGGATTCTCTGCTACTCCTTCCTTCCCGCGGACGGTGTCGAACGCCTGATTCGCTTGCGCGCGCGAGTGCGGCAACGACTTGATGACAACGCCGAGGTAGTTGGGTCGGACGAAACCTTTTTCGATGACGAGAAGGGGCAACAAATCATCCGCAATCTGTACAACGAGAAGAGCGGAATTCTGGATGACGATGGCGATGCCGAGGTTGATCTGGCTTCCTACGCCTATCAGATATGGAAGGATGCCACCGATGCTGATCCTTCTCTGACCGCCGTGGTCGAAAACCTGCCCAACGTGGTCTACGCCACAAAGGCTCGTGAGGTAGACTCGACCGGCGCCAAGGGCGTACTGGTTTATACGCGCACCTCCCAAGGCAATGACGCGCTTGCATGGTTGGACGAAACCGGTAATTCCGTCACCCAGTCCCAACTCGCCGTCCTGAAGGCTGCCGCCTGTTCGGCGGACACCGAACCCTTGCCGCGAACGGACTCTCACCACGACTTGACCCGGCTGGGGCTGGAACACATCATCGAAGAGGAAAAATCTTTCGGCGGCGCCTTGGGTCGCCCTTCCGGCGCGCGTTTCAAGACTTACGAACGGCTAAAGCGTTACCGGGAAGGCATCGGTAAGCATCGTGACCTGCTCGTCACCGATGACTATGTGCGCCGCATCGACCAGACCATGGAGGAGATCTACCGTTACCCCCTTCATCAGGCAACCATCGACCGGATAAATCGTCACCTCAAGGCAGGTATTGATGATCACAGTCTGGTGAAACTGGTCTTCAACTTCCGCGAGGACGGCCGTCTCTGCATGATTGACGAAGAAGAAGGCGGCCGCGATCCGAAATTGATTTGCTCCATGGGCTTGGTATGACAAAAACAAAGAAAACCGGCAAGCAAATCGCCCCCGACCGCTTTCAGAAATTATTGGCGGCGTTCAAGCTTGAGCTACTTTTCAACGAACTCGGTTGGGACCACGCCAACCGCAGTCCGAAAGATATTCAGGCAGGTGGGGAAACGTTTCGGCTTCGCTCTATTGCGCAAAAGCGCGGTGTTTTCGTCTTTCTATGCAGTCACGATAAGGAGGGCCGGATTCCGGCACGACCGGTTCAACTCAAGATCGAAAAAGAAGCTGAGCGCATTGCCCACGAACATTTGTTGATCTTCGCCGATGCTGAGCAGACAACGCTCACCTGGCTCTGGTCATCGCGCGCGCCTGGCCAACCGGTGGTCACCCGCACCCATACTTGGCACAAGGGAACAAGTGGCGAATCCCTGCGGCAGAAACTCGAAGCCATAGTCTGGTCGCTGGAAGATGAGGAGGCCATCACCCTGACCGATGTGATCACCGGTCTGAAAAAAGCCTTTGACCGGGAGCGCATTTCCAAAAGCTTCTACACGCGTTTCAAATCGGAGCACGAAGCGTTTTCCGATTTCATCGAAGGACTGGCAAAGGCGACGGACAAGACCTGGTACGCCTCGCTGATGCTCAACCGCCTTATGTTCGTTTACTTCATCCAGCGCAAGGGCTTTCTCGACGGCAACATAAACTATCTTGCCGACCGGCTACAAAGGGTCAGAGCGGAAACGGGAGAGGGACACTTTCACTCCTTTTATAGGGTCTTTTTGCGTCGCATGTTTCACGAAGGTCTGGGAACGCCCAAAGATCAACGCTCCGCCGAGTTCAACGAATTGATAGGCGATATTCCGTACCTCAACGGTGGCCTGTTCGACCCGCACGAACTGGAAGAGGCTAATCCCGGCATCGACATCCCCGACAAGGCCTTCGAGCGCCTTTTCGAGTTCTTTGACGCCTACGACTGGCACTTGGACGACCGCCCGCTATCCAGCGGCAACGAGATCTGAGGTGGTCCCACTTTTTTGGACAGTTCCCTAAGGTGTGCTCCAATGCCGAGAGGAGGCACGGGCATGGCCAGG
>JANQSV010000049.1 GCA_028279115.1 Pseudomonadales bacterium | reverse complement strand
ACTCTGAAGGCTGGCAATTTCGCCAAAGGACTCGGGAATACTGCCCCAGAGGTTGTTCCATCTGAGGTCCAACACCTCAAGTTCGCCCAAGTCTTCCAGCCCGTCGGGCAGTTGTCCGGCCAGATTGTTTCCGGGCAGTTCAATCTTGATGACGTGACCGTCACGAGTGACGATACCATGCCATTCATGCAGGGGAGCTTCGCTCAGCCATCCGTCGGCGTTATTCCACTGATCGCCCGATAACGCGTCATAAAGTAGCGCCAAGGCGTCTCGCTCGGAGGCATACGAAAAACATGAGAATGTGGCGGCAACGACTGCTCCAATAAATGATTTCTTCAAGACTATTTCCTTTTTCTTTCCGAAAATGTCTCTGCTGCTCCCGATAACTGGAGTTATCGGGAGCAGCAAGAATAGTTTGTCCGTAACTGGCAGTCAAACAAAATCTGTGAATGTCAAAGCAAAGTAGAAATGTCCCCTTCGCCCTTGCGCGGAGAGAGCATAGCGACCGGAGCGCAAGACCGCGCCGTCCCAGCCCTTGCACACCGTCACCGCGGCGCCGCGCATCCCGTTCGAAGACAGGAACCAGTGCCGGCTCGATCCCAGCCATCGCAGCAATCGGACAACGCCCCGAACCGCCGTCAGGCAAACGCGGGTCGCGCGGCGTCCGCTCGACTTCCACGCCGGCGTCGCATTGACCACCGCCCGACTCAACCCGCCCAAAACCATCGAGAGCTTCGACTTCGCCTTCCAGCCATCGCTCGGCAAGAACCGCGTCCTCGCGCTCGGACAACTCGACTTCATCAGCGCGCCGAGGTCGTCCACTTCCTCGGCCCGCCCGGCACCGGCAAGAGCCATCTCGCCACCGCCCTCGGCGTCGCCGCCGTCAAGGCCGGCGAAAGCGTCTACCGCGCCACGCTCGCCGAACTCATCCAGGCCCTGGCCAAGGCGTAGCGCGAGGACCACCTGGCCGAGAAAATCCGGCTCTACGCGCGCACCGCGCCGCTGATCGTCGACGAGATCGGCTACCTCGCCATCGACAGCAATGGCGCGAACCTGTTCTTCCAACTCGTCAACGCCCGCTACGAAAAAGGCGCAATGATCCTCACTTCCAACCGCGGATTCGCCGAATGGGGCGAGTTGTTCGGCGACCCCGTAAAAAGCAAAACAACAGAGACTGAAACCGGGTGCAAGATAGAACGAAAACCGGGGAATTTTACTTCGGCACTTCTTCTGCTTCGCCAAGCCCATGCAACCTCCCGATCCAACTCCAGATCGGAGAATGTACGACCGGACACTTCATGTGTTCTCTACACAGAACCCACACATTTGCTTGACACTCCAATACTAGGCCGTTAAAGTAGAAATTCGAATTCGCTGCCATTCTCAATGGGATTTAATTTATGGAGCGTAATTTGGCGATGACCGCGATGACTTTGGCGTATATGAGCCAAAAATCACTGGGAGTTATTGTAGAATGTATAAATCAGTTTTAAACAAAATTAATTCAGTCCCAAGCGAGATGATTTCTCTTTCGAATCAAATAAGGCTTGGAGTAATAGATTTATGGAATATCAAATTCATAGTAGCGATAATAATGTTGGTCGCCATTCACCTTACTTAGCTCAAGCTCAAGGTAATAGATGGATCCCTCAAGTTTATTCTGCACTGGGTGGGTGGGGAGATGATGAACACACCTCTTGTTTGCAAAATGCTGCAACTTACTTCAATCTAGATGCATTGAAATTAAGTACGGATCATTACGAAATTTTCGTTCCAGGCGCATTAGTAGAAAGTGCTACCGCAGTTGAATTTCATGAAAACATTGGAGATACTGCAAAATTGCTCAATGAGCTCAACAAGTTACCTTATTGGAAGCAATTTTTGGATTTTTCTATAGATGCATTAACTGAGTTAACCGCCGAAGGAATCAGAGATCAGTATCGCCAAGTGATAGCAAATGACTTGAGTCGGGCCAAGCAAGCAGTCGGTCCTCTTGCCGAAAAAAGAACAGAGCGTGAACATAATTGCCATGACAGTTATCTGAGAAGATGCAGGTAGAGGCAGATGCCGCAGAAAACTTGGATGAGCTCCAACAACAGCATGGATCCTTCAAGCAGTGGATATATTCCTATACCCAGCAATTCCAGCCCATCGGGTGGCACGGTCACTGTTATTGGGCCGATATGGACGATGTTCGGTGAACAAGAGGACTCTCAGCCATGAATGACAAGAACACGAATTTTTTGATTCTGATAGTTTACATGCTTATGGTTGCAGGGTTGGTTGTGATTGTTGATCTAAGTTCATTGACACAAAACCAGAGTGGCAAAGATCGAGCAGTGGACCAATCTACTGAAGTTCCAGTTTCAGATGGATTTAGGGAATCTGAATCCATAATTAGGGAGACTGTGATTTCGAAGCAATCTTCTGACCAAGATTTAGATTCTGATCTAGAATTGTATGAAGAGGTATATTTTGAAACAAATTCTCACAATTTGGCGGAATCAGTTTATGCCAGGGATTGGGATGAATTTGTCAATAACTTGGAGCTAACCAGCGACGATAAGCAAAGAGTATTTGAAACTATTGTAGAGCATATGGCGCATAATTTTGAACTGAGTGACCAAGGAAACTTCGGATTAATTAGCCGTGAAGATCAGCTAAAATCTTATCGTAATCAACAAGATCTTGAAGAAAGTCTTTCTCGATTTCTGCCCATAGAAATGGTCAATGATTTAATAGAAAAGAAAATTCAGACTGGAGAAGAGCAAAACCTGCAAGACCAGCAGAGATCCGACAACATGGTTGCCGAAGGATTTAATGGCATTATCTATTATTCTAGTATTGGAGATATTGAGACAGTTAAAGCGTATATCGCATCAGGAGGGGATGTAAACATTCAAACTGCCGATGGTGCGACCAGCCCCATACACAATGCAGTACTGCTTAATGATGCAGAGTTAGTGCAAATTTTGATCAATGCTGGAGCAGACGTAAATTTGGCAGTAAGCTCCACCGGTGCAAGCCCTCTGCATAGAGCTGCAACTTATGGAAATGTAGATGCGATTCGTGCATTAGTTTCGGCCGGAGCAGATCTGGAATACCATTTACCTGGATATCCAGGTTTCACTGCTCTGAAATTGGCGGCCGAGAGTGGGAACACTAATGTCGTAGAGGAATTACTTGCTCTGGGTGCGGATGCAACTGGAGAAGCAGGCAAACAAGCACTGGAATCTGCCGTATGGCTTGATGATTCGAGGATGGAACGAATGTTGATCGATTCTGGGGCGGTTTCTGTCCAGCCTTTAACACAGTTTCGCTTTCGCCGCTAATCCACAAGGGGGTAGTATCACGATGCGAATCAAAGTGATGCGTATATTCTCTTCTGATCTCCGGATAAGGACCGTGATACTCGCTCAGGCTCCTTCACCGGCCAATCACGCATTAGTGAAGCCACGTGTTGTAAACAAATAAATGTGTCCGGTTTTAGAACAAGTAAACTGTCCGGTTTCCGGTCAAATCTTCTAGACCATTTGAATTCATATCCTTGGTTTTGAAATGCTTGCCGTACAGCTTTTTCAAACCGATCTGCATTCCAATTTCTGACCATTTCTTGAAGCTTTAATGCAACCTCTTTGAATGCTGCGTTTACTGCTACTCGAAACATTTCTTCCATGGGCCTCGCTGTAGAACCACCTTGTCGCTTCAGTAGCTGACAAGTCGCTTCAATCTGATCTGAGTTATAACATCAGGAAATTGGCGCTCTGTGCTTTGCACGAGCGAAAGTACTTGAAACTAGAAACGCCTCGTTATTCGCTTGGTAATTGAATGTGCGAATACTGTCAGGATCTACTGGTATTATATGGCAAAGTCTTCCCGGCCAGTGTCTACTCCAAAGAAATACTTCCCAGAAACCCGTGCGATTGTAAATTCACTCCATTCCGGCATCTTGGGTACTACGACAATATCCCCTTCGACCAATTCAAGCATTCGACACAGAATTGCAAAACGCTGTGGGCCGGGGTCATCACCTCAAACTTTTAGATATGTTTCTTCCCACTCGTCTTTATCAACTGGGTTACCGTTCTCCGAAACCAAATTGAAGCCGTCCGCTCCCCATCCCTGGCGCAAACGCCCTTCGGTCATTTCCCGAAAAATCCAATCGTCATCATCAGTCCGAAAAATAGTGAAATACTCTAATTTGGCGTGATCTGTCATTTTCATAAATCTCCTGAATAAGATCACATCGAATCCCGCAGCTTTGACCTACGGTCTCTGACCGTCAACGTTTCAGTGCGGGAATTCACCCTTGGCTATTGATCTCCGCGCGATCACGATTGTTGCGTTTCGACAGATAGAGCAAGCGGTCGACGCCTTCGACGAATTCCCTTTCGCCGAGTTCATCGGCTCCGGCTTTGTATACGCCGACGCCCATGCTGGCGCCGATTTGAACGCGGATGCTTTCCATCTCGAACGGCGAGCGCTGAATCAGCGATCGAAGGCGTTCGGCGAAGGCGATACCCTGTTCGAGCCCCGTTCCGGGCAGGATGACGGCGAATTCGTCGCCTCCGTAACGGCAGGGCGTATCGAGCCGGCGGATCGCGCGGCGGATCAGTTCCGCGAAATGGCAAAGCACCGAATTGCCGATTTCGTGTCCGTAAACATCGTTTACTTCCTTAAAGTTGTCGAGATCCATCAGGATCAGGCAGGTCGGCTGGGCCGTGCGGCGGGTGCGCTCGAGTTCCAGGCCCAGGGTCTCGTTGAAATGACGCAGGTTGGAAAGGGCGGTCAGTTCGTCGGTATGGACGAGCGCGCGCAGATATTCGACCTGCCTGCGCAAGAGTTCGACATCCGACAGGCCTCCCTGGTCCGGCGACTGGTTTTCTTTATCTCGCATGGATGCTATCCGACAGACCCGCGACCGACTGTAATTCGGTAGACCGTAGCATAATGGCCGCGGGGCAGGAATAGCTCCACAGAATGACCGACGAGATTCTGCGCCTACGCTTCGCCCCGCGCAGAGTGACGGCGGGCAAGGTCAGGCTTTACGGCAGCGCCCAGGCGGGGAGTCCGTCGAGTACGCCGAAGCTGAGATGCCCGGCGGTGTAGACGAATACGGTCAACAGCAGCACCGACAGCAGATCGAGCCAGACTCCGGCGATTACCATCTTGACGATGGGCACCCGGCCCGAACCGTAGATGATTGCATTCGGCGGCGTCGATACCGGCAGCATGAAGGCGCAGGAAGCCGCCAGCGTCGTCGGAATGAGCAACAGCAAGGGATGCGCTTCGATGGCCTGGGCCAGACCCGCCATGATCGGCAGCGAAAGCGAGATGGTGGCGGTGTTCGACGAGACTTCAGTCAGGCCGGTCATGAACGCCACGGTGCTCGTGACGATGACCAGCGGACTGGCGCCGCCGAGCAATTCGCCGAGTTGCATGGCCACATAGTCGGACAGGCCGGAAGTCTGGAAACCCTTGGCGATGGCAAGCCCCCCGCCGAACAGCAGCAGGATGCCCCAGGGAATCTTCTTCGCGTCGTCCCAGTCGAGCAGCCTGCCGCCGACCTCCTTGCTCGCCGGAATAACGAACAGGGTCAGCGCCATGGCGATGGAAACGGTGCCGTCATCGATCATGTAGCCCACGGGAGAACCACCGAGGCCGGTCAGCAGCGAGTCGAGATAGTAGCTCCAGCCGAACAGGTCGATTTCTTCGCCGAGCAGGCGTTCCTTGCGCGTTATCCAGAGCAGCGCAACCATGAAGAACACCCAGCCGACGCGCTTCTCCTCGGGGCTCATGGGTCCGAGCCTGGAAATTTCCTTCTCGATGAAACCTTCGCCGCTGAACGGCGTGTCTTTCGGCAGGGGGAAAACGAGCCGCGTGAGCAGCACCCATGCGATGAGCATGTAGACGACGCTCAGCGGGAGGGCAAACATCATCCAGGAAGCAAACGTGATATCGGGCGCTCCGGGAAACAATTGCGGGAGCTGGGTAACAAGCACACCGTTGGGCGGCGTGCCGATCAAGGTCGCGAAGCCGCCGATGGAAGCCGCATAGGCGATGCCGAGCAACAGGTTCAAGGCGAAATTGCCGGCATTGGAGGGCACTTCG
>JANQSV010000169.1 GCA_028279115.1 Pseudomonadales bacterium | reverse complement strand
AAATATTGTCCTTGGTCAGCGGCCCCAGCGGTACGACCGGCCGGCAGTCGACCGGAAAGCACTTCGAGGCGAGTTTCGCCTGCACCAGCCAGTTGATCGGGCCTTGCAATTCCCGATAGCGACTCTTGTTCTCGATGACGCCCTTGAATACGAAGCGTTTCACTGAATCGTCCATGACCCTGGCCAACTGACCGGGAATGTTTCGAAAGACGGCGTCGATGTGCGCCGCGTTCAGTTTTCCGCCGTATTTACCGAAATCCCGCTGGTAACCGGCAATCAGACTCCGGTGAATCTTCTTTACCAGTTTGCTTCTTTCCAGTGGCGACCCATCGCTGTTGAACCAGGCATGAACCGCTTCCGGCATACCTCCTACGAAATAGTAGTCGAGCAGCAATGACCACAGTTCCGCATGCACCGTATTCCCCCTGCGTCGTTCCCGGAAGGCTTCGCGCAGCAGCCGGTTTTCGGATGCCATGACAAACTCCTCGAAGCACATCGGGAACAATTCCAGGAACTCCACCTTGCCTACCGGAAACGAGCCCAGCAGCCCGATGTTCAAGCCGGTGGCGCAGACATAGGCATACGGCATTCGTTCGGCGAAATACTTCAGCGAGTCCACGGCTTGCTGGCATTCGCCGATTTCATCGAACAGTATGAGATCGGTATCGAGGCTGATTTTCTTCCCGCGCGAAACTTCGAGATTGGCCACGATTCGTTTCGGCTCAAGCCCATCGTCGAAAATTCTCGCGACGCCCGGTTCGGCGAGGAAATCCACCTTATGCACCGCCGGGAAATGTCTTTTTCCGAACAGGCGCTCTGCAAGCCAGGTCTTGCCGACCTGACGGGCGCCGTCCAGCAAGAGCGGTTTACGCTGTTTCTGTCTCTTCCAGTTGAGAAGTTGCTCTGCGGCGAGCCGTTCCATCTTGCATTCTCATGTTTGCTCCATCGGCGCAAATATAGATGAAAACGGCTATGTCGACACTTATATGGACATAAAAATGGAGGTTATCAACACTTTTATGCGCATGAGTGAGTGGACAGGCACTTTGCGATAATTTTGGGCTCGGCAAGAATGGAATTGGCGTGTGATCCCACGATGGTTACAATACGTAACAGTTTAACTGTCTCGGGATCGCATCGTCGCGCAAGACATTAGGGTACACTTCCAGCTTGCGAAGATTCCAGCGGCACAGGCCGGCTTGAGGGTAACTATTTTGCGGTCGGCAACGTTTCCACACAGACAGGCGGGATAGCAGCTCCTCCCGCGGCGCGACCCGGATTCGGTCAAAGTGAGGTTTTAGTGAAGAAACAACAGATTGTGGCGGTCTTGCTACTGCTGGCCCTCTGCGCCTGGTTGTTCATGCCGCGCCCGGCCGAAAGCGTGGACGAAGACGAACCGGCCGGCGGAGCTGCGGTTACGCCGGTCATGGCCCTGGCCGCAGGCGCGCCGACCGGAGATGCGAGAGATGTCGCCTTTGTCCGCTCCACCCGCATATCGCCCCAGACCTACACTTCAACAGTGCGTGTGCGCGGCCGCACCGAGGCTTGGCGTCTGGTCGAGGTTCGCGCCGAACAGGCCGGCCGAATCGTCATCAATCCCATTCCCCGCGGCGCGCGGGTCAACGAAGGCGATGTGCTGTGCGAAATCGCCGTCGATTCGCGGCGGGCCGACCTTGAAGAGGCGGTCGCCCGGCGTGAACAGGCCGACTTCGAATACGAAGCGGCGCTCGATCTGCAACGCCGCGATCTGCAATCGGACGTCGCCGTGGCGCAATACCGGGCCGCGCTCGAGTCCGCCAGGGCCGCTGTAGCGCGGGCCGAACTCGCACTGGAGAAAATCAGGATCGTCGCGCCCTTCGACGGCATCGTCGAGACGCGCACGGTCGAAATTGGCGATCTG